>JALZOO010000244.1 GCA_030913905.1 Acidobacteriota bacterium | reverse complement strand
CGGGATTACTTTGTAGCCGGCACGCTGGAGCACCACCTCGAGATATCGCCGCAACGCGCGGTCATCTTCCGCCAGCAACACGCGCTTCGGCGCGCCACCATCCTGTGGCACGATTCCGTCTGACTCTACTGACGTAAGCTTTTCCGGAACCATCATGAATATAGCGGTTGTTGAGGCGTGTAAGGTTTTTTCTGAGGACTCCCGGCCCTAAGAACCAGGTAAATTCAGAATAAGACCGCCTGCGAACAATTGTCAATTATTATCCGAAATCGGTAGTGTCTTAGTTTCGATTTGATATGTCTGGTGGCTTAGCTTTCGCGGGTATTCCACGTCACACTCTAGCGCCAACAAGAATAATGATGTCAGGCTTGTCCGGTCTAGGCGTAAAGCGCGCAGGCATCAAGTTAGTATTAAGACCAACGGACTTGAACACGTCCATAAGCCCATACGGCATGGGGTCCGATTTTCTGGTGGGTGGAAAATCCTTGAACTCCCACACAATTGAAACGCCGCTAGGAACCTCTGGAAGGAACTTCGGCGCCTTTGTTTCGCCCTCCTTGTGCTCCACTGGGTACTTTACTTTCCATCCCACATCTTGGAAGGCGACCATCAACTGGAGAGCAAATTTGAAGGCCTCAGCGTCGCCCACCTTGTACTGGAACTCAATGGACCCTTTAGGTTTGTCTTTGAGAGCAGCTTCGAAGTCTATAAAAGACAAGTCGCGGGCAGTTGCCATTCGCTTTACCTCGTCTACGCGCTTTTGCAATGCCAACTCCGCCTCGGCTTGCTTGGCCTTTGCGTTCGCCAAGTCAGTTTCAAGCGCGATCACCCGCTCTACTTGGCGTCGATTAGATTCTCGTCCGGAGATTATCGCCAACCCTCCGACGAGGACCGTCCCGGCTATTAACACCAACGATACGAACTGGAGAGGCCAATACCAATCCGCTAGTGAGGAGACTAGCCAAGAGAACCACGAAATCACATTCATCATTGCCATCCTCCTTATTCTTGGCATTGTGGGTTTTATTCAAACCAAGCAAACTATCCTCAATCCATAAATCGCCGCTGCCAGAGCTCCAAATTCAGCAACTGAAAAACCTGGAGGCTTAAGTCTTCCCGGCCGGAGTTATTGGCGTCGATCAGCCTTTCCACCTCAGCCGCTCGAAACAGCCCGCGCTTTTCAACCGTTTCCGGCGAAAGCAACTCGTCGATCATCGGCCGTAGCGGGCCCCGCAGCCATGAACGAATCGGCGCGCCAAACCCCGCCTTCTTCCGCCAAACCACCTCGCGAGGGAGTGTCCCCTCCAACGCGCGTTTGAGAATGTACTTTCTCTTGAAGCCGCGGAGTTTTAATTCGGGTGGCATGCGCGCCGCGAACTCAATCATGTGGCGATTGAGAAATGGGACACGCACCTCGAGATTTGCGGCCATTGAAGTCTTGTCGGTAGTTATCAAATTCAAACAAGGCAGAAACGTTTTGAGATCGACGTAGAGCAAGCGGTTCAATGGCGCTGCGTCGCGTACCCGCGCAAAGTAGCGGCGATGTGCCGCGTAGGCATCGAACCCGCGCGTCGCCTCGCGCAAGTCATTCGAATAGAGTTGCTGCTTGGCTGCGTCTGTAAAATACGTTCCATATCCGAGATAACGATTTTCAAAATCCAGCGCAGCGCTGCGGGCAAACTTCTTCGCGTTGCGTAATGGCGCAGTCATGCGTCCAGGCAATCCTCCCGGGAGTGCGCGTTCTACCATTCGCATCAACGGCCGCCGCAACATCGTCGGCACCGGGTCAAATGCTCCGGCAATCTTCATAGCCAGCTGCCGAGGATAACCGGCAAACACTTCGTCACCACCCATGCCAGACAGCATGACCCGCACCGTCTCACGGGCCGCCCGCGAAACAAGATAACTCGGAATTGCCATGTCGATCGCGGGCTCGTCCATGTGATAAACCAGCCTGGGTAGCAACTCGGCGACGTCAGGTCGCAGCATTATTTCGTGATAGTCGGTATCGAGTTGCTTATTTACACGGCGGGCCCACTCAACGTCATCAGGAATAATGTCGTAACGAAGATCTTCGCTTTCAATGCCGACTGTGTAGGTACTGACGCGTCTGCCGTTGCTGTGATTCTTCATCATCGCAACGATTGCCGAAGAATCGATTCCACCGGACAGGAAAGATCCGAGCGGCACGTCGGAAACCATCTCCATCCGGACTGTTTGTTCCAGTTTCTCCAGCACGCGTTGCTGCCACCACGCTTCGCTGCGTCCATGCTCGATATCTTCGAACGACACATCCCACCATTCGTGCATCCGGATGCGATCGTTTTTGAAGGTGAGTACGTGGGCTGGTGGAAGAGTCTTGATGCCGCGGAATAAGGTGTGGGGATCGGGCGCCCACAGAAAGGTTAGAAACTGATTGAGCGCTTCAGGGTCAATTGATCTTTCAACCAGGCCAGTGGCCAAAATTGCCTTGATTTCGGAAGCAAAAAGAAAGCGGCCGGGGCCGCCATCCTTCGCAGGCAGATGTGCGTAGTAGAGCGGTTTTATCCCAACGTGATCCCGGGCCAGCGTCAGCGTGTGTTCGAGGGTGTCCCAGACGGCGAAGTGAAACATCCCATACAGGCGAGGCAGACAATCGGTGCCCCACTCCGCGAACGCAGTCAGCAACACCTCAGTGTCGGTCTCGGTTCTGAAGACGTGGCCTTTGCTTTTCAGTTCCTGGCGAAGCTCTCGATAGTTGTAAATCTCGCCGCCGAAGCTGATTACGTAACGACCGTCAGGCGAGACCATTGGCTGATGACCCGCCTTACTGGTATCGATGATTGCCAGGCGACGGTGGCCGAGAACGATGAGGCGCGACTGCTCATCGGTAACGGGCGAAATCCAAACTCCTTCGTCGTCACGTCCTCGATGCTCAATCGCCTGCAACATCTTTCCGATGTGCTGTTCGGCATCGACGCTGATCAGTCCGGCAATTCCACACATAAATTAATAGGGCACAACCTAAAGGTTGGCATTGCCCCTCTCCGCAAGCGGAGAGGGGGAGGGGGGAGAGGTAGGCCGCAAGCTGAACCCCACCCCCAACCCCTCCCCGCTTACGGGGAGGGGAGAAGAACAACCTAAAGATTGAACTCTGAACTGCTCAGTTCGATCCTGCTTCCTGTTCGGAGGGAATCGAGCGCACGGAAAGTTGCACGCGTCGTCGCGAACAATTCTTCCACCGGTATTGGGGCTGGTCCACTGTTCAATACCGCCGCGCATACGGCGTTCACTTCTTCCGCTTGTCCTTTGTCCTGCGCACGCAGCGTAAACTTTTCTTCACGACCACCGCGGTACGCTGTTGCGTGCAGAAAGTCGTCAAGCACAAAGCTCTTGCCATCTCCAAAAATCTCTATTCGCTCCTTCGCTAGTGCCTTGTCACCTGCGGCCAGATACGCCACGCATCCATTGGAGCCGTCTGCAAAGTGCAGAGTGATAAACACAGAATCGTGGTTGACGACGTCGTGCCGGTTTGAAGTTACGCCTTCTGCAAAAACGGAAACTGGAGGAGCGCCGATCCAAAACTGCATCAGATCGACAAAGTGGCATGCTTCACCGACGATGCGCCCACCGCCTTGCACCGGGTCGTAGGTCCAATGTTCTGGCGGAATTCGCCCGGCGTTAACACGATAAAGAATTGATAAAGGCCCGCTCCTGTCCGCAAAGAATTCCCTTGCCTTCCGGGCCAGCGGTGAAAAGCGGCGATTGAATCCGACCATCAACTGTCCACGCGACTTTGAAGCTGCGTCCATAACCTGGCTCAGCTCCTCGTCGTTCAGCGCCAGGGGCTTTTCCACAAACACGTGCTTGTCACGCTCCAATGCTTGCCTAACGAGGGTCGCGTGTAAGTCATGGCGAGTGCCGATGACAACCAGATTCACGTCCGGGTCGTCGATCACTTCCTCCCAACCCGACACCGCGCGTCTGAAACCAAACTTGTTCCCCACATCGACCGCAGTTACACCGGACGCAGTGGCTACTGAAATGAATTCAGCCCCAGCGCTCTTGAAGTGCGGCAACAGCATAGCTGGAACGTATCCGCCTGCCCCGATGACACCAATCCTCACCGATTTTTCACGCGCAGCGCCACGCCGGGCGGCTTCAGCCAACGTCACCGTGCGGTTGAGTTCACGCTCCGGGTCGTAGCGCAGTAAGACACCAAGATATGGTTCTTTCGCCGTTCCGGAGAGCAGCTCATAAGCTCGCTCTGCGTTATCAATTTCGAAACGATGGGTGATTAACGGTTCTAACTTGACGCGCTCCTGGCCCACCAGGTTCAGGAAGGCTTCAATGTTGCGGTTCTCAGTCCAACGCACATAGCCGAACGGGTAGTCGTTTCCGCGCTCTTCATAACCGGGATCATAGCGCCCTGGGCCATATGACATCGAAATCTTCAATGACAACTCCCGCGAAAAATATGTTGGGCGTGGAACGGACAAACCCGTCATTCCCACTACCACTACGCGGCCCTTCATGCGCGAGACTTCACCCGCGAGTTCAATAGGTTGATTCGAATCCGTAGCCGCAGTGATCAAGACTGCATCGGCGCCGCGCCCCTGCGTCCAGTCCAATACCAGACTCTTTGTTTGATCGTTGGATACTGCGCCTGCGTCCGCGCCCATTTTTCGCGCCAGTTCCACGCGTGCCGAATCCAGATCAATTCCAAACACGTTACAACCGTTCGCTTTCAGCAACTGAACCGTCAACTGGCCCACTAAGCCGAGACCGATCACGACGAACGATTCGCCAAGGGTCGGCTCTGCCAACCGCACACCTTGCAAGGCAATTGCTCCCAGCGTTCCAAAAGCTCCGGATTCGAAACTGACTTCCTCAGGCAGTCTCACGCAAAGATTTTTCGGTACCGACAACACCTCTGCGTGTGAAGCGAAACCAACGCCAGCGCAGGCCACGCGGTCGCCGGGTGCAAACTCAGTAACGTCGTTGCCTACCGCCATCACGATTCCCGATGCGCTGTAACCCAATCCCTGTGACGCAGCCAGTTTTCCGCGAACGGCATTGAACGTATTAATCAAGCCTTCGTTGCGCGCCTTATCGATGACCGCTTTCACCAGGTCAGGGCGTTCGCGCGCTTCCTGTACCAAACTTTTGCGAGCATTTTCCACGGAAGCTTTTTCCGTACCCGCGCTGATCAAGGAAGCCACTGTCCGCACGAGCACACGACCAGGTTGAACCACCGGCACCGGTACTTCGCCGACGGCAACTTTTCCGCTCTTCCGATTTTGCAAAACCTGTTTCATCCGTTGACTGTCGCTTTTTGTTTGCCGGCTATCGTTTTTTCGATTATGCCGCTCACCCACTCCGCGCGTGCGTCCCAAGTACCGTTCATTACCGCAGCCTGACGCTTGCGAGCTGCTTCCGGGTCGGTTTCATTGAGCGCTTCTTCCACCAGTTGAAGAAAATCTTCGCGGCTGCGTGCGATACGCAGCACGTCCTTCATGGGTTCGTACTCAGGCAGAGGCGAAATCACTACCGGCTTTCCGGTCGCCAAATACTCACGCACCTTGATGGCAGAGCCATAGCTGGTGAAGGCCTTGTCAGTGTCCCACGGCAACACGCAGACATCAAAACCGGCGGCGTAGCGAGGTAAATCTTCGTAGGAAACCGGAGACAGGAAATGGGTGTTTGGCAACGCCTCGATGTCCATTCCACGCGATTTATTGCCGATGAAAATCCATTGCCACTCCGGCCGCTCCCGCGCGGCGCGCTTAATTAACTCCTGGTCTACCAGCCACGGTTCTATGGCGCCGAAGTAGCCGATCCGCGGTCGCGGAATTCTTGCCACCTCATCGGCAATCTCCAATTTGCCGTCGCCGACGCGCTTCCAGTGATCGAAATCAACGCCTTGCTCCAGCAGATACGAGTGGTCACGGCCGCGAGCCGCCTCGTCAAGAAGTTTGCGACCGGAGTAAAACACAATGTCGGCAGCATCGATGGCCCGCTCGTGTAGTTTTCGAATTAAGACAGGATCCGTGGCGTGGTCCATCGTGTTTGTGTCGTACTTGTCTGAAACGTGATACACAGCGACCGACTCATCGAGGTGGCCGATCATTTCGGCAGCAGTGGGAATCGCGATCCACAGGATAGGATTTGACAGGCCGCGCGACGCCGCGAGATTTCGCAACTGGGCACCCAACAGCCGCCGGTTTATGGCGCGCGTTGAGGCGCTGCCAAAAAAAGGCAAGCTCGCCGGCGATACGACCGTAATGCCTTCTTCAGTTTCTCTCGCGAGCTTTGAATAACTTTTGAGCTTACGCTTGAGGCGCGGAAACAAATCTTTGTGCGCCAGACCGGGAAGACCCATCGAAATAGAGTTAACAAAGATCACTTTGTTGCCCGCGCGCGCGAATCGCCGCATCAAGTGTGCTTTCGAATGCGGATGGTGATACCACCAATCTTCACCACCAAAGCAGATAATGGAACG
>JALZOO010000443.1 GCA_030913905.1 Acidobacteriota bacterium | reverse complement strand
CATGTGCACAGTCCACTTCGCGGGCTGGCTAAGTCGGTTATCGCTGCAGTTGGAAGTTGTAAATAATCACCCCTGACACTTTCACCGGCTGATCGCCGAGCATTGTGGGTGAAAAGCGGGCTTCAAGTGCAGCGCGTTGAGCAGCCGGAACCAGGACTGGGTTTCCCGAAACCGCCTTCGCGGAAATCACTCGACCATTCTCATCGACAAGCACCTGGACGTTGACGCTGCCCTGGACTCCCATCTGCTTTGCCAACGGAGGATAAGGTGGTTTTGGCAACGAAACGGCCTCGCCGTTCAGTACTCTCTTCGTGATGATCCTAGGCTTAGGCTTCTCCACCGGCGCTGGTGGTGGCTTGCCTACATCGATCACAGGTGTTCCGCCGCCGGCGTCGGTTCCGCCTCCACCGCTGCCGCTGTTCCCAGGACCCCTGGCCCCAGGATCGGAGTCATGGTCGCTGATCGTAAACGGAACTCCGGGCGGTAAAGGAGGATTCGTATTCGGCACGGCAGAAGTGGTCTTTGGCGCAAGCTGTGGTTCATTGACGCTCGCCATCGGGTTACGGCGAACGAAATTGCTTGCTCCCTGATTGTTACTGCTTGGAGCCACGTTGGTGGGCCTGACTGTTTCAACGCTCGGCGTTTCAAACTCCACCGGACTTAGCATGGTGATCTCGCTGGCCGGCTCCTCCAAACGCGCGTCGTAAGCATAAATACTCAACACGCCGGCGACCGCGAAAAGCACGGCGTAAGATGCCATGGTAAAGATAACGAATGACCCGCGGCGTTTGAACTCGTTCGCGTGCGAACTCGACTCAATCAAATTATTGAACATCTGGTCCTCCCTGTGCCGGTGCCATTCGGGTCGCAGGAACTTACTCGCTTCATTAGACTCCGGATGGCGCTTGTAAGTTCCAGCTTTGTCCAGAGTTCATTATCCGCAGATGACACAGATTACGCAGATTCAAAAGACTTAAGGTTCACGGCACACGGTGCCGACTTTGGCTTTTCTTGCGGAACACTCTTCCTTCTGTGGAAACTCTTGAATCTGTGTAATCTGTGAAATCTGCGGATGGCATTTCACTTTGGACTTCGGTCAGGAGGCTGATACGATTAGCGCGCTCTCGCACCCTCGTTTCCGGAGAAGAACAAATGGCCACCAGGGAAGCTTTGCGGGAAGAACTCAATCCATTCGAAATTGCCAAGCAACAATTTAATCTCGCCGCGGATTTCCTGAAGCTGGATGATTCTACGCGTCAGGTTCTTAGCAGCCCCAAACGGCAGTTGATCGTTTCCATTCCAGTAAAGATGGATGGCGGCGACGTGAAGGTGTTTGAAGGTTATCGCGTACAACACAACATCGCCCGCGGTCCGGCTAAAGGCGGGATACGTTATCACCCTAACGTTACGCTCGATGAAGTGAAGGCGCTGGCGGCGTGGATGACATGGAAATGCGCTACCGTCGGCATTCCTTACGGCGGCGGTAAAGGAGGTGTGATTTGCGATCCGAAGAGTCTGTCTCAAAATGAATTGGAGCGGTTAACCCGCCGCTACGCATTTGAAATCGCTCCTATCATTGGTCCCGACCGAGACATTCCAGCGCCTGACGTCTACACCGATGAACAAACGATGGCGTGGATCATGGATACCATCTCCATGATTCGTGGCCACACTGAACTTGGTGTCGTTACCGGCAAACCAATCTCGCTGGGCGGGTCGCAGGGTCGCAGCGAAGCTACGGCGCGCGGTTGCTTGTACGCGTTGAGGGAAGCGTGTCGGGTGCAGGGAATGGATCTCAAGGGCGCGCGCGTTTCGATTCATGGATTTGGCAATGCGGGCGCAAACATCTCTCACATGGTGGCGGCTGACGGCGCGCGAGTAGTGGCGATTAGCGATTCCAAAGTCGGACTCTATTCAGAAAGCGGCATCGACATTCAGGAAGCGCTGCGGCATAAAAAGCAAACCTCTTCGCTGTTCGGGATGCGCGGGGTCAAGGAGATTGCCCGTGACGATGTTTTAACC
>JALZOO010000411.1 GCA_030913905.1 Acidobacteriota bacterium | reverse complement strand
CCGGAAAGGATGGCGATAATCACTGCCAGCGGGTGTAGATGTATACCCTGGCCAATCAAACGCGGATAGACAATGTAATCCTGAACAATGCGGAGCACGGCGAGAAACAGCAGGACGATGAAAGCCTGGAACGGGCCACCGTGAAGCATTGCCGCAATGGCGGCAATCAGCGCGACCAACAACGGTCCAACCAGGGGAACGAATTCGCATATGCCGGCAATCAATCCGAGGACCAGCGGGCTCGGCAGACCCAGCAACGTGAAACCGAGCGCGCAAATTACCCCAATGAAAAGACACGCCGTGAGTTGTGCGCGGATGTAGGCGGCGAGGGCACCGTTAATGTCCTGGAAAAATTCATCGCCGCGCCAGCGCCAGCGTCCCTTGGGTAACATCTGCAGCGCAGACCGGCGAAAAGTGTCAGCGTCTTTCAGAAAAAAGAAACTCAGGATGGGAATCAGAATCAGCCACGGGATATAGATAAGCCAGCCAGCCATGCTTGCCAGCACCTCGCTGGCAGTCAGACTCACTTTGTCGATCACATTGGGAATAGCTCTGTTGACGGCATCGAGCAACGGCTCAGGCATGCGATGAGTGCGGAAGTATTCGACGAGCCCCTGGCTTTTATTTCCCACCGTTGTCCAGTATCCGCGCGCCTGTTCGGTGAACTCGGGGAACTGGCTGCCCAACCGCGGCGCAAGGAAATAAATTCCGATCACGATGGCGCCCACAATAATGAAATAGGCAAGACTGATTGCAGCGGTCCGCGGCATTACGAACTTGCGTTTCCCAAGACGGATGGGGCGGCGAAGAAACTCAACCAGTGGGTAAACAAAATAGGCGAAAAAGATTGACAGGACGAGGAGCAGGATTAAGCCGGTGAGTTTTACGATTATCCAGAGCGTTATTGCGACCGCCAGCACAATAAAAATTACGCGGAGCACTATACGCGTCTGTGGCCACGAGGCTTCGACTGCAGCGTGTGCTGCTGTTCGGGCGACCTCTTTCTGTTCCTGATTTGCCACTATTGTGAAATCGGCTGGCCGTACAGTCTGGCGATTATTCCTCCCACCGCAAGTTGTTCGGCGGAAGAGATACGTCGAAATTCAACCCCGAACGTATCGGCAGTCGCGTGGTGGACAACTTCGGCATGCAGCGACAATGCGTCTTCATTGTCCATAAGCAGCAGTGCCAACTGATCGCCAACTCTCACATTTGGGCAGGCGGGAAGATTGCAGACGCGAATGCCACCCAGACTAATATCGCCCGGTTCGCCGATACCAATTGATTCCTTCAAACTTTCATCCTCGATGGCGAGGGTCAACCGCTTGTTTACGTAGTAGCGCGGATACTTGCGCCGCTCATGATCAGGTAGCCTGGGGTCAGGTGCTTCCATCGTAAACATCCTTTCAGTTGCTGAAGTCGTCCTCTTCCTCCTCGTCATCGTCTTCTTCAATGACTGGCGGTGGTGCAACGCGCGGAGCGGCCGGCTCCCAGATGAGACCCTTCCATTCTTCCGTTTCCCCCAGAAGCTGCAGCGCCGCTAACGGATGTCCTGGATTGCGCTCTATGCGCAACACCTCTGCGATCACCTGAAGCTTTTTGCCGTCCTCGCCCCGAACTTCAAGTCGCACACGGCTGCCGACGTCGGGGAGTTTTTGCGGCAGGTGAACCAGGGTTCCTTCGGGTCCCACGTTTTCCGTGGTGCCCTCGGTAACAATGTGTGCGCCCCCCGGCTCGTCCCATTCCGCGCGGACCTCGAATGAAACTAAGTAGCGTGGTCCTGAACGAATATCGGCTTGCATGTCTTCAGACTCCTTATCGGGAACGGGCGACGCGGTATTGTACCTGACATCCGGTGTCCACGTTTCTCATTCTTCATCAGTCCTGAGTTTTTCCAGGACCGAGAAATCCTCGAGCGTGGTGACGTCTCCGGCCACAGTGCCGCTGGTGGCTATCTCGCGCAAAAGTCGGCGCATGATTTTTCCGGATCGAGTCTTCGGAAGTGCGTCGGTAAATCTTAGTTCGTCAGGCCGGGCCAGCGCGCCAATCTCTTTAGCTACATGCGCACGCAATTCTTCGTTTAGTTGCGGCGATGGACTGTGTGAACCTTCGAGAGTGACAAAGGCAACGATCGCCGACCCTTTCAGTTCATGTGGACGTGCAACCACCGCTGCTTCCGCCACGGCCGCGTGAGATACGAGGGCACTTTCAACTTCAGCTGTACCCAGCCGGTGACCACTAACATTGATCACGTCGTCGATGCGCCCCATGATCCAGAAATAGCCATCCTCGTCGCGCCTTGCGCCATCGCCGGCGAAATAGATGTTCTCGATTTGTGACCAGTACTGCTCTCGATAACGTTCGTCATCGCCCCAGATGGTCCGCAACATAGAAGGCCAGGGGCGTTTGATTACCAGGTAGCCGCCCTGGTTTGGTCCAACCGGCTCGCCTTCGCGTGTCATTACGTCTGCTTCGATGCCGGGAAATGGTTTGGTTGCGGAGCCCGGTTTTGTGGGAGTTGCGCCGGGTAGGGGCGAAATCATGATGGCCCCGGTTTCGGTCTGCCACCACGTGTCAACAATTGGACAGATCTCACGCCCGATGATCTTGTGATACCACATCCACGCTTCGGGATTGATCGGCTCGCCGACAGTTCCCAGCAAACGCAAACTGGAAAGGTCGTGCTTGAGCGGCCACTGTTCCCCCCACTTGATGAACGCGCGGATTGCCGTTGGCGCCGTGTAGAAAATATTTACTCGATGGCGTTCAACGAGGTCCCAAAATCGATCTGGTTCGGGATGGTTTGGCGCGCCCTCATACATCAACACTGTGGCGCCATTTGAAAGTGGACCATAAACAACGTAACTATGGCCTGTCACCCAACCGATATCGGCAGTGCACCAGTAAATGTCTTCGTCCTTGATATCAAAGATCCACTTAGTTGTGAGGTGCACCTGCAGAAGATAGCCTGCGGTTGTGTGCAGAATGCCTTTTGGTTTTCCCGTGGTCCCCGAGGTGTAGAGAATGTAAAGCGGGTGTTCACTGTCGAGTTCCGCGGCGGCACTCTCGGCGCTTTCATTCATCATTAACTCGTGCCACCAATGATCGCGGCCCGACTCCATTCGGATCGGCTCACCGGTGCGTCGTACCACTATGCACGACTTTACGGACGGCGTTTTTTT
>JALZOO010000403.1 GCA_030913905.1 Acidobacteriota bacterium | reverse complement strand
GACGAGTTCTGGCGAAGCTGCGAGCAACAGCACGGTAGTTTCAACTACAGGCGATGCAGCCTTGGAATCTGCGGTTCGTCGTGCCGGCAGGAAAAAGGCCGCCGCGCAGGCGTCGCTGTTTGATCTGGCCAATCAGAGAGTAGTTGAAGAAATCCGCAACGCCGATCCGGACACGTTATCTCCCGAGGAGGCCAAAGAACTGCTACGCAAACTCCGCGACCGCCTGCTGTGAGAAGAGACCGGCTACGGTGAACGCATTCGTTTGGAGGCGGGCATCGCCCGCCGGTTCGTCGCTTCCGACTAGCGTCTGGCAACGCACGCCGCCTTCAGGCGGCAAGCCCGCAGGGCTGTTAGGCCAGCCGTTTTACGGCTGGTATTAGTGGCCCCCAACAATTCCAAAGGCCGCTTTAGCGGCCTTATCCCGCGCCAGAACGAGAGGAATCTCCAAAGGCCGCTGAAGCGGCCTGGGGATAATTCGGGCCCTGTTAACCAGCCGTAAAACGGCTGGCCTAACGGCCCTTCGGGCTTGCCTCGTAAACGAGGCACCTCAGATCCGCGTTCATCTGCGGCTAATTCTCTTGGTTTTACCTTTGGCTGATCCTCGGCGGGGTGTCGCTCACTCTAAACCAATCGCCCTTTCCATCGTTCGTCCGGAGCATGCGCATAATCTCATCGAAATTGAATGGTCTTGCCCCGCGCCGGCCAAAGACTGAAATCTGATTTCCGCTTTCGTCCACTGCACGGTCGCGATCGAGCGGCTTACTAATCGCCAAGGCCTCGCCTTTCGTTTTGAAGGTGGCAATTAGAACCGGTCTTGGTCGCGGACTAAACCCTGCATACTCCGGCATCGTGTCAGGCGAGGTCAGTTGCAGAATACGCAAACCATTCTTCCCGTCCGCGACATACGCGAAGAGACTCGCATTCGTCATCGCTACCTTTACCTGGTGAACGTCGTTCAGTTTCCCTTCAGCGTTGTAAATCTGCTCGAGTCGCGGTTTATCTGGTTGCTCCAGATCGACGATTGCGATTCCGTCGCTGCCGTTCGCCACATACGCGTAGGTTCGTGCGACATAGACATCGTGCGCCTGCGCCAACTGAACGTTCGCGCCTTTCACCATCTGCGCGGCAGCCGGCAAAGTCACATCCAGAACTTTCAATCCTTCATCGTCGACCACGAACGCGTAACGGAACTGGATCGCGATCGCGCGCGGGTCGCGAAGCTCAGGAGCACCAATCCGCCTGGCTATTTTAGGGTTCAGCGGATCGTCAATGTCGACGATGACCAAGCCGTGTTCCGTGGTGACGTACGCGAACGTTCCGGCGATAGCGATATTGTTGGCGCCGTCGAGCGCGCCTCCGGGATTGAAAGCGCCATTCGGAGACTTCGCCGGATCAAGCGCGCGTCTCAAATAGTTGTTTAGCGGATCGCCATCGAGCAGCGTCGCGGCGTTAACAAGGATCAGTCCTTCATACTTATCGACGACATACAGATAACTGTAGAGCTGATGGATGGGTTGTTCCTCATTCACCAACTGCCTGCGGTCAGCACCGGTCAAACGACTCGCGCTCTCCGGATCGATCATCGTGCCGTTAGTCTTCATCCGCCAACGACCGGGATCGACAGCCAGTGTAGTCGGCGCGGCTATCGCCGTCGCAAACCTCGACTTTACCCAAAGCCGCTGGCCAAACCGCGAAACAGGAGCAGTCACGATCCTTTCCGAGAACCCCTTCTGGTCGATCTGCGCCACGTCGTAAACGCGGAGTCCACCTTCTCCGGCTGCCACATATGCATACTCTCCACGCAACTGCACTTGCAGCACCTTTGGATTGCCGACGTGTTCATAGAAGGTTTTCAATTCACTGCCGTCTTTAACGAACTTCGCGTAGTTGTCCGGATAGGCAATGCGATGAAGCGTGCTGCCGAAGACTGCCTGCGGCTCGCTGCGCTCGGTTGCTACCACGACCTCCAGGGCATGATCGGCTGCCACGTAGACATACCGGCCCATGAAGTTAACGAAGTTTGTCCCCTGCAGAAGCAGTTGGGCGAGCCAGGCGTTGTTATCGTTCTTCTCAGACACGTGGCAGTCGCTACACCCCTTCGTCTCGGTCGCACGCACCGTGTGCGGCACGTGAGTATTGAACGCCTGTCCGGCGAAACCTTCAGCCGAGGTGGTCTGTTGCTGCGAATAGATCCATTCGCGGTTCTGATTCTGAGAACTCACCAGTACTGCCGAAGATGAACGAACGGGAGCAACACGATTGCCGGTCACGGTGCCGTCGCGGCCCAACATGAAGATGTCATCTCGGAGCACCTGGAAATTGTATTGAGTGAAGTTACGAGAATTACCGCCCTCGTTATGGCGGTTCGGCATTTTGCGATTCGCCTCCATCGAGAGGTGACAGCCGAAACAACTCGTCACCCAGGAGGAGTGACATGCAACACAGGTCATGTCGCTGTCGCGATGCGCCAGTTCGTTTTCATTCTTCGGCACATCGCCCCAGGTCGCATTGTCCTTACGAATGGTTTTTGAGTACCGCGACTTCTCGCTGTAGTCGGGACTGCCGGGTGTGATGGTGTCGAGCGTTTGAGGCACGCGCCACCAGCGACCAGGTACGACCATCGAATTTTGCACAACGTCGCCTGACTTGAGGTCGATGTCTCGTCCGTCTTCAGTTTTCTTCTTGCGGTCCCGCGTGATTCTTTGGAAGAG
>JALZOO010000398.1 GCA_030913905.1 Acidobacteriota bacterium | reverse complement strand
TTCAAACCGGTTCACGCGGTGGATTGCTTGCGCTTGGCGCTGGACTCATGACGCTGGCGCTGCGTCGCGGCACAATCTGGATGAAGGTTGTGAATGCTTGCGGCTTGCTGTTAATCGTCGGTTTCTTTTTGTTTGCGGCATTGCAGTCAGACGTCATGAGTGCTCGCTTTGAAGAAACACTCGAAGAGGGTGACGTGGCCCGACGAGACCTGATTTATCCGACTGCCTGGCAGATGTCTCTGGAAAAGCCGATTCTGGGTTGGGGCCCAATCGCCAGCACTTACGAGTTGGGCACGCGTCTTGGTCATCTCGAAGAAGAAACAAAAAATCCGCACAACTTGATTCTTTTCGGTCTTGTTTCAACGGGCGTGGTAGGCGCGATCCCGCTTTTCCTGGGAATCGGATTCGCCGCGTTCAGTGCCTGGAAAACTCGATACGGTCCGCACGGGATCCTTCCTCTGGCAATGACAGTGGCGGTGCTCGTCGCAAACATGAGCGGACTTTGGCTCTTCAACAAGCTCCACTGGCTGGTAATGGCCTACGCGCTTGCAAGTGTCTATCACGGGGCGCGTGAAAGCGCCTCCTCGTCTGCGGAGCTGCAGCACGGCACCCAAGTTCCGTCTGAAAAGTACGCAATCGCTTAGTCGCCCATAACATGCTCATCACTTTTTCAGGCCTGGACGGTTCAGGAAAGTCCACACTGGTTGATTTTCTGAAGCAGAGTCTTGAGAAGGAAAACCAGAAGGTTGCCGTGTCTCACATGAACTACGACATCGGTTTGTATTCTGCTATCCGGTATCTTCGTAACAAAACAAACAGCCACCCAGGCGCGCAGCCATCTGAAACTCACCGGCCACGTGAACTGGCTTATCAGAACAAGTTTCGATCGCGCACAGCAAAACTCAGGTACATGCTCATCTGGAACAAGAGCCTCAGGTTTATTGTCTACCCGATAGATGTTCTGATTTTTCTCTGCTACCGCTTTTACGTCGAAAAAGTGAACCGGCAGGTCCTGATCATGGACCGGTACTTCTACGACACGTTGGTCGACGTAACCGGAGCTCGCCGATCGTATCGTCTCCGCTTTCTTTCGTGGTTGACGCCAACGCCGACTCTTCCGGTCTACCTCGATATAAGTCCCGAAAAGGCTTTCGCGCGCAAGAACGAATACTCGGTGGATTACTTAAATCGTCGCCGGCTTTCGTATCACAAACTGATCTCTGCTTTGCCGGACGTGCTGGTGCTCTCAACCGATCAAGATCTGGATACGACCCGGCTCAATATGACGAGTGCTATACGCGAAAGAATGGCGGCTATTTGATGGTTGATCAGGAACAGAGGTACGCCTCAATTATTCTGCGGCTGTTGGTGGATGGTGTCCTGCCACCCGAGGAGAACCCAAACATCATTTGGGGAGACCTGCTCCACATCGCCGCGCAGAATGGCGTGCTGATTCGGGTAGTTGATCAACTCGAGACGCTCGGTCTGGAACCAAGGCACTTCTTTTCGGCGGCGGTAAAAGAAATGCGCGCGCGAAATCAAAGGAAACTGGCTTTGATTGCTCGCATCAGCGAGAAATGCGTGGAAGCTAACCTTGATTTCGTATTCCCCAAGGCCTTTCAAAACTATCCCGACATGCCTGGCGATATCGACCTCTACCTGACGCAGCATTCACCGAACGTGGATGCACTTATGCTGGCAGGAATACAAGCCAAGCCCTTGAAGAGAAATCTGCGCAACCGGATCGACGGCACAGCAAACTACCTGATCCGTGGCTGCGAGTCGGCGTTGGAAGTTCATCACGGCCGTGTCGGCATGCTGGGTGAACACACCTGGTACGTCAGCAAAATAATCGAGAACAGCAAATACATCAGAGCTGAAACGGCCGAGTTTCTGATGCCCTCTCCCGAGGACCAACTGATACTGCAGGCCTTGCAACGAGTCGTTCAACGCAGCTACCTGCGGTTGTCCGATGTCGTCTGCACGATTTCTCTGCTGCGGCGGAACGCACTCAACTGGAACTACATATATAGGACGGTCAACGAACTCAACGTTGTCTATGGACTCTCTTGCTATCTGAGCTTCGTGGAGCAGATCCACAGGGAAACATTTGATACCAGTGTGCTCCCACCGCGTCTGATCAGATCGGTGGGACGGCAGAAATGGCCGCTAATCGAATTCAAAGATGGCTTCTACCGATTTCCTCGCCTCAAGGTGGGGGCACGGGGATACGCTAACAAGTTCTTTTCCGCGTTGATTTCAGAAAACTGGGCGGTTGCGAGAAGACTTTCGCTGCTGCCCGTACTGGCACTAACGACCATCGTTCGCAAAGTTCGCACCTCGTAGCGCCCTAGTTCGCCTCGTTCAACATTAGAAGAGTAAACGCAATGTCTTTCGAATCAACCCGCAGTATCGGAGTGTTCAACGGTTCTCAGATTAACGAATCAGGTTCGTTGTGGGGGCGTGTGTTCGCCGGCATCGCGATCGCGGTGCTCGGCATCATCTCTCTGCTGGCTCATTACCTGACGCCGTTAACATGGAATGTTGCTGTCACTCGTGCCTTGCAATCATTCACCACTTCAGGATTGCACGAGATGATGCGTCTCATCTCCGGCTTTGGAAACGCTCCGAAGGTAATAGCAATCACTGTCGTCGCGCTCTTCGCGTGTAACAAACGCCGGCAAGCTGCCTTCCTTGGGCTGAGCGGAATGGGTGGTTGGCTTCTGGCGATGCAACTCAAACATTTTTTCGCCGCGCCGCGACCGACGGCTGAGTTGGTAACAGTTTTTCACCATTGGCCCAATGCGAGGTTTCCTTCGGGCCATCTGGTTTTTTACGTTTGCTATTTCGGCTTCCTGTTTTTCCTGGCACGCGAGGAGTTACCGCGCACTTCACTCCTTCGCCGGGGTTTACTAATTGTGACGGCGAGCCTGGCAATCCTGGTCGGCTTCTCTCGTGTCTATCTGGGCGAACACTGGTTCAGCGATCTCCCGGGTTCATACCTGCTCGGCGGTCTGTGGTTGGCCGTGTGTTTGAAGCTTTATCGAGCCTGGACTCGCGCCCAGTTGCGCCAGAACGATTGGTTTCTGCCTTACCGGATGACGGACAAATGATTGGCCCTATCACGCTGAAACGGACTGTCAAACAAACTGCCGGATGGGCGGCGGTTTTGTCACGGCTATTTACCGAGCCGTCCAGCCGGCGGGCCTGTATTTTTTATTATCACCGGATTGCAGATGTCAGTTTCACCGACTCAAGGATCGACGACTGGAACGTAACACCCCCGCAATTTGAGCGGCAGATTGCTGCGCTGACGAACTTTGCAGAGATCGTTCCGTTGATGGACTTACAGAGAAGACTAAAAACATCGGTGTCAAACGCGAAGCCGCTTGTTTGTCTGACGTTTGATGACGGGTACGCGAATTTTCATTCGCAGGTGCTGCCGATTTTGAAACGCTATAAGGCTCCAGCGACGGCTTTCGTAGTCACCGGCTCCGTCGGCAGTCCTCAACCGATGCCCTTTGATCGCTGGGCACACAAGAATCACGACCGTGTTCAAGCGGATACATGGCGATCGTTGAGTTGGTCCCAGCTGGAAGACTGCGTGGCTTCAGGCCTTGTCACCGTGGGCGCGCATTCCCACCGGCACCTGCGCGGCAGCCAATGCACGACTGATCAAATCGCTGAAGAGGCTGAGCGCAGCCGCGAGATTCTACGCATGAGGCTGGGCAAGGCGCACAGTGTTCAGTACGCCTATCCCTACGGTAATACAAAGCTCGGCGATGTTTCGGCGCAATATAAAAGCGCAGTCAAAGCTGCGGGATACGAACTGGCAGTCACAACTGACCTGGGACTTGCACACGCTCATCAAGACCCCTATTCGCTGCCCCGTCTCGAGGCGCATATGTTGGATTCCCCCGGCGTTTTAAAAGCAAAAGCAACTGGAGCACTCGCACCTTACCGGCTGACTGATCATTTCCGGGCCGCCTACCGCGCATGACGAACACCAAAGAACGAATACTCATCCTGGACGGACACACGAACCAGGCGCTGGCGTGTGTTCGCTCGCTGGGTAAGGCTGGTTACGACGTGTTAGTCGCAAGTCATGAACGGTCCCCACTGGGCAGTTGGTCGCGTTACTGCGTTGGTACGTTTCTGGTCAAAGGGCAAAGCATCGAAGGTTTTGCCGAAATGCGTAGTTGGGCGAAGCGAGAGGGAGTCAGCATCGTTCTGCCGCTCACCGAACGTTCCTGCGTGCTCTGCAATGTCGAGCGAACGGAATGGGAAGCGCTGGGGATCAAGGTTGGCTGCGGTTCAGATGAAATGCTGCAAACCGCTTTCGACAAGGCGACAACTCTGAAACGAGCCGAAGTCGCCGGTGTTCGCATTCCTCCAACGCGTTTTCCGACCTCTCTTGAAGAGTGTATTGAGGCCATCGATCAAATCGGCTTGCCCTGCGTCATCAAACCGCGCTGGAGTAATGCCTGGGACGGCAAACAGTTTCTGCCCAGCAAGAGTCCGGCATACTTGAAGACGCGTAACAATCTCGGCGACGTGTTTCGCGAATACCGGCAGCGAGAACACTGGCCTCTGGTGCAAGGGTACGTTGCGGGCCAGGGCAAAGGTGTCTTTGCTCTTTGCGATCGCGGCAACGTAATCGCCTGGTTTGCACATGAACGCCTGCGAGATACCCGACCCACAGGATCAAGCAGCAGTCTCCGCCGCTCCATCCGTCTGGAGCCGCGTCTTCGCGAGCCCGCGGAAAAAATATTGTCGCAACTTAGCTGGCATGGGCCGGCAATGGTTGAGTTCAAGGACGACGGGATCAATCCGCCCTGTCTGATGGAAATCAATGGCCGCTTCTGGGGTTCGCTTCAGCTCGCCATCGATGCCGGAGTCGATTTTCCAAACATGTGGATCTCGCTGCTCAAAGGCGATTCGCCGGAGCCGGTCCTCGAATACGCAGAAGACGTCACCTTGCGGTGGTTGTGGGGTGACTTCAAACGCTTCTACTTTATCTTGCGCGGAGCGCCCGCCGGTTATCCCTCCACGTTCCCGCCGGTGCGACAGGGCATCAAGGAATTACTCGGTCGCCAGCCAAAAGGCACCCGATTGGAAACGTGGCGAGCCGATGATGTCTGGCCCGGGGTTGGCGAAATCGCCGGAGGGCTCAGGGAACTCCTCGCCAGAACAGACAGCGCTTTGACAATCAATAGCGCTCCGAAGATTTCGAAGAACGGGTCAAACGGCGCCAATGGATCGCGAACGGCGAGCGCGCATGCAAGCTCCAATGGTCATGGAGCCGATCATGTCGTTGTTAGAGAAGCAACGAATGCGGAGTTAGAGCGGTGGGACGAGCTCGTCACGCGTTTCCCCAACTATCGCGTCTCGCACAAGCGCGCATGGATAAATTCGTTGTCAGCCTCGGTCAAGGGTCGCCCGCTGTTCCTCGTTTATGAAAAGAAAAATGAAATTGTCGGCTGCCTTCCTGGTTACTTAACAAGCATCGGTCCATTGCGACTCTTCGGATCACCACTGCAAGGCTGGCAAACAGTCAGCATGGGGCCTGCATTTGATCACTTGCGAACGTCGACCGAGGAACTAATCGCTCCATTGCTCCCCTTCCTCGAACTTTCCCACGGCGTGCATCACGTTGAACTGATCAGCAGCAGTCTGAACCAACAAACTTTGGAGGACTTGCACTTTCGGAGCGAAACATTGCCGACGTATCGCGCCCCTCTTTTTCCTGGCGATGAACAACGTGCCCTACGTGCGATGAAAGACAGCGCCCGACGCAACGTACGGCGAGGCGAGAAACTGGGATTGGTCGCGAAGTTTGAGGAGGACGAAAGCTTCGTCGATGAGCACTATGATCAACTTCGCGAGGTGTTCGCACGCGGTGGAAATGTGATTCCTTTTGGTAAGGGACGGGCCCTTGAATTCTTCCGCCACATGAAATCCAGCGGCAATTTGATCGCCGTCTCCGTATACCTGTCCGATGGTGGCCCAAACATCGCGACCGGAATGTTCACCGTCGAAGGTAAGGAGTTGTTGCTGTGGATGTGGACGCATCGCACCCAATATCGCTGGTATAGACCGACCGAGCTAATGACGTGGACGGTCATGAAGAGGGCGATGGAGATGGGCTGCGACACTTTCGACTTCATGGGGCGTGGCGATTTTAAAGCAAAGTTTGGCGCTGAACTCGACAACTCCAAACACCGCTGGGTTTGGAGCCGGTACGAATGGCTCGCCGCCACTCGGACGCTGGCCAGTCGTGGTTACAAGTGGCAACAGGCGATGAGGGGAAGAATGATTAGACGAACCATGTCGCATAGTCCATCGCTGGTTGAAGCTCATGCGCTACCACCATTTAAAGGAGCCGCCTAAGTGAAAACGAGTTCCAAAGCGCTTGCATGCGTTCTGGGAGATATGGACTTGGTTCGTCCGTTGGGAATCGCCGGCATCAATTGTGCGGTTGCCGTTCCCCCAGGCGCTGCGTCTCGCTACTCACGTTTCACCCGGACGGCGATTGAATGGACAAATCCATGGGAACAACCCGACCCCATGGTCGAGAAGCTCTTGCAATTCGGTAAAGCACAGGCGGAGCGACCGGTCCTCTTCTTTGAGTCTGACGCAGAGTTGTTGATGGTGTCTCGACACCGCGACCGATTGAAACGATTCTTCCGTTTCGCCATCGCCGATCAAACTCTGGTGGAAGACCTGGTCAATAAGGAAAGATTTCAGTTGCTTTCCGAGCGCATGCAGTTGCCGGTTCCCCGCGCTCGCCGTCTGCGGCCGGCAGCATCAATGCCAACTGATCTGGATCTTCGTTATCCCATTGTCGTGAAACCGCTGACTCGGCGGCCGCAAACCTGGAAAGCAGTGGTGCAGTCGGGAAAGGCGCTCAGGATAGAAAACGCCGCTGAGCTGCGCCGGATGTGGCCTCAACTCGCTGAGTCCGGCTTGGATCTACTTGCACAGGAGTTGGTTCCCGGACCAGAGACATGTGTCGAGAGTTATCACGTCTACATCAATGCAACGGGTGGAATTGTTGGAGAGTTTACCGGCCGAAAGATTCGCACCTATCCACTCGAGTACGGCGACAGCACCGCGCTGGAGACAACGGATGCGGAAGACGTTGCTGTGTTAGGCCGCGATTTGGTTCGTCGGTTGGATCTGCGCGGAGTTGCAAAGCTTGATTTCAAACGCGCCCCGGATGGGACCTTATACCTTCTGGAGATCAATCCACGATTCAACTTGTGGCATCACCTCGGCGCGGTGGCGGGAGTGAATTTGCCTGCACTGGTTTATGCCGATCTCGTAGGAGACCAGATGGCTTCGCCAGGCACAGCTCGCGCAGGCGTGCGTTGGTGTCGCATGTGGCAAGACGCGCTGGCCGCGCGAGAGACACAGCTTTCGGTTGGTCGATGGGTTAAGTGGACGCTTAGTTGTGAAGCCAAGCGACTGTTGGCCTGGGACGATCCGATGCCCTTTGTTGGAGCTGTGCTGTGGCGGGTGATGGACGCGATCAGATCACGATTCAAGAGGAATGAAATCCCGCGCCAGCAGGTCTCAACCGCGGTCGTTACTAGTGATGCATAAGGCAAAGAATTTAGACGCTCGCCGGCGCGCCGTTTTTCATGGACGGTCTACTGCGACAAAACATTTGGTGCAACCCGCGGCGGTCGAGACAGAACAAGAAGACCAGCGGGCTCTTCAACGGGGTACAAGGAAAATCGGTATGAAATCACTTCGTGTCTTGATGGTTACTTGTGAATGGCCGGCGCCGGGCGTGAACCTCACGGCCCACTTCATCAAGCGACAGGCAGAGTTCCTGATGGCCGCCGGCGTTGACGTTGAAGTGTTTCCTTTCAAGGGAGCAAAGAATCCGCTCAACTATCTGAAGGCATGGTGGCAGGTCCAACGCAAGCTGCGTCAGAACAGCTACGACCTGATTCATGCGCAGTTTGGACAGAGCGGCTTGATGGGACTACCGAAGCGTTTGCCGATGATTGTCACCTTCAGGGGAAGTGATTTGCTGGGCACGATAAGCGACCGCACTGGTCGACACCTGCTCGCGAGCACTATTCACCAGTTTCTAAGTCGCTTTGTAGCCGCGCGAGCTGAGGCAGTGATTCTTGTGTCTGAGCACATGAAGAGCCAGCTCAATCCATCGATCGACACGCACATTATTCCCTCGGGAATTGATTTCGACTTCTTCCATCCCACTGAAAAGAACCTGGCTCGTCAACAACTCGGAATACCGCCGGACGAAAAACTAATTCTGTTCGTTGGGCGTCCGACTCAGGCTCGTAAGAGATCGTATCTGGCGGAGCAAGCCGTCGAGGTCCTTAACCGTTCAACGCCGGCGAAATTGATAGTTGCCTGGGGAGTCCCCCACGCCGACATTCCGCTCTACATGAGTGCCTGTGACGCACTCGTGTTTACGTCGATGCAGGAAGGTTCGCCGAACGTCGTGAAGGAAGCTCTGGCGTGCAATCTTCCCATAGTTTCAGTGCAGGTTGGCGATGTGCCTTCGCGCATCGGCGGCATTGAAGGTTGCGAAGTTTGCGAGGACGAACGGCCGGAGACCATCGCTGCCGCGCTCGCACGAGTGCTTCAGCGAGACGCGCGTATCAAAGGCCGCGAAACGGTGAAGTGTTTGGACGAGAACGTCACCACCGCAAAGGTCCTGAATATTTATAGGTCAGTTCTCGCGCACAAGACAGAGCCGGCCACGGCTCGCGCCATGAGGCGAGCATCGGCGGGGTAGAAACAAATGATCGTTTGAGATAGAGCAAGTCCTAACTAAACAGTAGTCGAAGACAAAACAGGCTAGGGAGCACTGGTGGGCGCTCCCTGGCCTTTTACATCAACCTCCAACCTTTTCTCAGGGAAGAAAGCCAATGCAACCAGAGCGAATCACAGTTCAAAAGGCGCTCAGTCAACGCGCCGAAACGAATTATAAACAGAGCAGTTCACAACTCAGTTCCGTACACACGCCGTTCCATGACAACGCGACTGGCTTTTCTCATCGCGACTTTGTCGTTGGTGATTTTGCGAACGACGATTTCGGAGACCTGGCCACGATGGCATACGCACTGCCTGACGTGATAGAGCCCCGTGTCTTTCGGATTCTCGGCGCCAGTCTCAACAACGGGCACATGTCGGCGCGCGCTCGTTCGGTCTACGAGATCGGTAAGCGTGGTCTGGATATCACTGCCGCACTGACCTTGTTGCTACTGGCCAGCCCGCTGCTTTTGGTGATCGCGCTGGTGGTTAAGGCTACCAGCAACGGTCCGGTTTTCTTCGCTCACCGTCGCCTGGGCCAAAACGGCAGGATGTTTGGTTGTCTGAAGTTTCGCACCATGATTGCTAACGCTGAAGAGCGACTGCAGCAGGATTCCGAGCTGCGACGTCAGTTTGAAGAAAAGTTCAAGCTTGAAGACGATCCGCGCATCACGTCAGTTGGAAATTTTCTCCGCCGCACCAGCCTTGATGAGTTGCCGCAGCTTCTACACGTACTGCGTGGAGAAATGAGTTTGGTGGGCCCGCGTCCCATTGTTGAAAGCGAATTGACCAAGTATTCGATTTACGCAAACAAGCTGCTCAGCGTGAAGCCGGGCTTGAGTGGACTTTGGCAGGTGTGTGGACGTAGTCACACGACGTATCCCCAGCGGGTGATGATGGACATGCACTATATCGATCATCGCTCATTCGCCCTGGATCTCCAGTTGTTGCTCCTGACGGCTTCCGCTGTCGTGAGAAAGAGCGGTGCCTGGTAAGGACCGCAGCAAAGGTTAAATTGCGCATACTATTTGTCACTCAGATTTTCCCGCCAGAGATGGGAGCTTTGCCCAATCGCCTCTATCCCATCGTGCGACAGTTGGTGGCTGAGGGCCATGAAGTTTCAGTGGCGACGGGGATGCCAAACTATCCGCGTGGCATAGTTTTCCCACAGTATCGCGGCAAGCGTTCGCTGCGCGAAGACGTAAATGGTTGCACGATCTTCCGCCGCTCGTATTACACCGCACCCCGGAATCAATCCAAGATTTCACAGTTGCGCAACTATCTCAGTTTCATTCCTGCTGCGCTTCTTGCCGGACTGCGCGCCGGCCGGGCCGACATCGTCTTTGTCACTTCTCCACCGCTCTTCAGTGTCATCCCGGCCCTCCTGTTGGCGAAAATACGCCGCGCAAATCTGGTTTTGGACGTTCGCGATTTATGGCCCGACGAATTGATCACCTATGGCGGCTTTCGCGACGAATCCGTGCCGGTGCGGGCAATCCGGGCCATCGAGCGCTGGGCGTATCGCAACGCCGACTGCGTTGCGGCGACGACGCCGGCGATTATTGACGCGATTGTCGACCGCGGCGTTGAACGACAGAAGACGTTCCTGTTGC
>JALZOO010000388.1 GCA_030913905.1 Acidobacteriota bacterium | reverse complement strand
GCGTCGATCCTGCGATCTCTTCGTCTAAAAGATTCATGCTCATAAAGTAGACATGAAGGACATTCGTCGATTTGAATCACGAAGTTCGCCGCTCAAATGCGCAGATAAAAAACCCGTCTGTTCCGTCCCGGTGCGGCCAGGTTCGCGCGGCGCCCGCGGAGGTAACAAGTGCCGAATCAATCTGCAACTCTACCGGCCTGAAGTCTTGCCTGTTTTCAAGGAACAATTGTCGAACGTCCTCGTTTTCCTCGGGCTCAACCGAACAGGTCGAATAAACTAACCGACCCCCCGGTTTCACCGTTTCTGCTGCATTCAAAAGGAGCTGCGTCTGACGTGCTGACAAATCTCGAATGTCAGCGGGTGAGATGCGCCAGCGGATTTCGGGGTTGCGCCTCAGGGTGCCTGTTCCCGTGCATGGGGCATCAACCAGCACGGAATCGAACGTTTTTTCGGCAAATGGCAGGGGCTGGAGCCCGTCCAGAGCCAACAAGCGAAGGCTGTTTAGTCCCTGTGTTTTCGCAGCCAAACTGACAGTTCTAAGGCGGTGCGAATACAAGTCTGACGCAAATATGAGGGCACGATCGCCCGCCTGGTCCGCGATCTGAGTAGTCTTGCTTCCGGGTGCGGCACACAGGTCAAGCACTAGCTGACCCGGCTGCGCATCGAGGACCTCTGGGACCAACTGCGAAGCTTCATCCTGAAGGTAGACCTCGCCACGTGCCACTAGTTCGGAAAGCAAAGTGCCAGCGCCGGTAATTCGCCATCCGCCACGCGCAATCTTTGAAGGCACCGGCAGGGCTCCCGCAGCGCGCAATCGATCGATTACGTCATCTTCGCGCGCACGATTCTTGACGACACGAAACGAAACCGGCGCCGGCTCATTGTTCGAACGTGCAAATGCTTCCGCGAGCTCCCTGCCAAATGCACTACTCCAACGTTCGATAAGCCACGCTGGATGCGAAGTCGCCACAGCTATCCGCTCTATCTGATTCTCGATATTGCTTGATGGATCGACATCCGGCTCGCGGGTTGCGCGTCGCAGTACTGCATTCACAAGACCACCAGCCGAACGGAGCCGTGCGAGTTTGACGAGATTGACTGAATCATTGACCGCAGCGGAGGCAGGAACTCGCGAGAGGAATCGTAGTTGGTAAATCCCTAGACGAAGAATGAGGCGGATTGCACTATCCAGATCGGCGGCTTTGCGGCCAGCGTAGTACTCGATCAGACGGTCCAACCACAATTGCCGGCGTAGCACGCCCATAACCAACTCGTAGCAGAGCGCACGATCTGGTGGACTCAACTCGTCTGCTCTTGCGGCAAGTAGGACGGAAGCGAAAGCACCCTCTTCAACACGTTGGAGAATCTCAAACGCTGCGACCCTGGCAGGCGAAATAGAACTAGACTTGACCAAAGCGCTCACCAATTTGCAGATGGGTGCCGTTGAGGAAATCTCTTACGCTCATACGACGTGTTGATTCCGGCTGGACCTCCAGTAAGCTTAACGCAGAGCCTTGACCACATTTCACTATCAGATCATCGCCGTGCGCGGTAATTACTTCGCCCTCGCGTGCGGCGCTGGTCTCGTCTTCAATTGCTGCCGCTCGCCAGATTATCAGTCTTTTTCCGTTGTGCTGCGTGTAGGCGTGAGGCCAGGGTTGAAAGCCTCTTACGCTGCGTTCAATCTCTGTCGCCGGCCTTGACCAATCGATAACTCCGTCTGCCTTCGTCAGCAGCGGAGCAAAGGTAGCTTCGCGATCATCCTGCGTCTTTGGCGTTATCACATGTAGGTTCGTCAGTGTTTCGCTTAGCAGCTCCGCGCCCATGTCGGCCAGCCGCTGCATCAGTTCAGGAGCAGTCTCAGTTGGAGCGATCTCTGTTTCGCGTTGCAAAAGAATTGGGCCCGCGTCGAGTTCTTCTTCGATGAACATCGTCGTCACGCCCGTCTTCGTTTCGGCTTTGACGATGGCCCAGTTTGTCGGGGCTGCGCCGCGGTATTTTGGCAACAGCGAGAAGTGAACGTTGACGCAGCCTTTGATTGGGGCAGCGAGAAAGTGAGGGGGAAGAATGCGGCCGTAAGCGACGACCACGGCTACGTCAGCGTTGTAAGAAGCAAATAGGTTCTTTGCTTCGTCTGTTTTGATTTTCTTAGGTTGTTCGATCGGCAGGTTATGCTGAAGCGAAAACTCCTTCACAGGCGGTGAATGCATCCTGTCACCGCGGCCTGAAGGCTTGTCAGGCTGTGTCCACACCGCAACGAGCTCGTGGCCATCCTCGATCAGTCGTCGCAGTGATGGGACCGCTGCCTCGGACGTGCCCATGAAAACTATGCGCATAAATAGTAGGGGCGGAGCTAGTCCCCGCCCGCGTCACCGTCAGACGGGCAGGCACGAGGCCTGCCCCTACCAACGCAGCTTCAAATCGCTGCTCTCTTCTCAGCAAGTTTGTTTGTGGTTGCGCCAACTTTTTCTGACGCGACCTTCGCCTGCATGAACAGCAACAAAT
>JALZOO010000231.1 GCA_030913905.1 Acidobacteriota bacterium | reverse complement strand
TGGCATACTCCTCCTCAGAATGAGATCATGAATGCACAGGGCAAGACTCATTCCCTGACTCACTCTCTTTTTGTCCTTGATATTTGGGAGTCGGACCTTGTTGCCTGGTCACGGTTGCGGGAATATGCTTACCTCAGCAGCAGAATTCCCCAAACAGACAGATCCAGAGCGTTATTATTGACTCGCAAATTGAGGCGGGAAGGCAGCCGTGGATCTCGGTTCCCAGCCGGGGCAGGTTCGACCAGCGGCTGTCCCTGCCAAAATTAAGAAGTAAAGGTAGGGTTCGATTTGAGCGGCCGGCGGATAACCACTAACTCATTGACAGAGATTGGTAGGCGCGTGGGGACTTGAACCCCAGACCTCTGCCGTGTCGAGGCAGCGCTCTGCCAACTGAGCTACGCGCCTATAAACTTTTCAATCCTACCGATTCCGAAACAAGCGAGGCCGAAAGTAACAAGGCAAATGATCGGTGTCAAGCGGGCTACTCGCGCGCCCCAGTGCGTGACGTTGGGCACGGCATGCCGTGCCCATACAACCTTACGGAAATTGGCAACACCACTTTCACGACAGAAAGACTATCCACGAGTTACACGAAATTGGCACGAGTCTTATTTCGTGTCCTATTCGTGTGTTTAGTGGATGGTCTTAACTCCGATCGCAAAATCTGAAACCGTTCAAACGGTTCAGATCGCGTCATGTCCCCTGACACCGGGCTTCAGCAGTGCTAATGAAAGCTACCGCCGCAGCAATTGAGAATCAACCCTGCGCCGCAGACTTTTCCCACTGGTCGTAGAGCACGGATAGCCGAGCTTCAGTTTGCCGGTAATCTTCATCAAGCTTGACAAGTTCTGTTGCGTCTCTCGCAACCTCTGGTTGGGACATCTGATTCGAAATTTCGTTAAGCCGCCGTTCCGCTTCGGCGATACTGGCTTCGAGTACTTCAGGTCTTAACTGCGGTGCGTTGTTCGTCTTCTTTTTAATTACCTTGATGGCTTGCGACTTTGCGGGAACTGGTTTCTTTCCCTTGTCCTGGCCTTTTGATTTCCCAACGGAATCCGGTGAATCGACCTTCGATTCGGGCAACTGAGTGCTGACAGGTTTATTGCGATCCTTCTCTTCAACGAGCGGAAGTCCGCTCTGCAACCTGGCAGCTCTCCAGTCGTGATACTCGGTATAGTCGCCGTTGTAGTGAACAGCGTTGCCATCGTTGTCGAGTGCGAGAATTTGCGTCGCGACGCGGTCGAGGAAATAACGATCGTGGCTGATTGTTAGGATCGTCCCCTCAAACGCGTCGAGCGCTTCTTCCAACGCCTCGCGCGAGGGAATGTCCAGGTGGTTAGTCGGCTCGTCGAGTACCAGCACGTTCACACGCGAATAGATCAACTTTGCCAGCGCCAGTCTTCCCTTCTCTCCTCCGGAGAGGTCGCGCACGTGCTTGTAAACGTCGTCGCCGGTAAACAAAAACTTTGCCAGGAACGACCGCAGCTCACCGGCAGTTGCTCCCGGCGCGGCAACTCTTCTGAGTTCCATGATGATCTCGTTTCTCTCATCGAGATCGTCCAGCTGTTGAGCGTAATAACCTATCTGCACTTTCGTGCCCCAGCGAATCTCGCCTGCCAGGGCGGGAATCTTTTTCAGCACTGTCCTCAGAAACGTGGTTTTCCCAGAGCCGTTCGGACCGATGATGCCCAGGCATTCTCCACGCCTGATGACGAACGAGATGTCCTGCGCCAGGACCTTGTCTTCATAACCAATTGAGGTCTCATCAACAGTCAGCACGTGGTTACCGGTGCGTTCGATCTTTTGTAGACGAAAGTCTCCCGATGATTGATCCCCTCGAACAGCATCAACCCGCTCCAGTTTCTCAAGCATCTTGCGTCGCGATTTAGCCTGCTTGGTTTTTTGACCAGCAAGATTACGACGAATGAACTCCTCGGTCTTCGCGATCAACTGCTGCTGGTTGTCATAGGCGCGCTGTTGCGCCTCGCGTCGCTCCTCCCGCTCAACCAAATAGTCAGAATAGTTGCCGGTGTAGCTCGTTGCGCGTCCATTCTCCAGCTCGATGATGCGGCGACAACAGCGGTCGAGAAAATATCGATCGTGCGAAATTATGACGAACCCGGCAGCGTACCCCTGCAGAAACTCTTCGAGCCACTCCACCGCGTTCACGTCCAAATGGTTGGTCGGCTCGTCCAGCAACAGCAGGTCAGGTTCGGCGAGCAGCAGGCGAACCAGGCCCAGACGATTCTGCTGGCCACCGGAGAGTTTTTCAGTTTCCATGGACCAGGTCGAACGATCGAACCCCAACCCCTGAAGAATGGACTCAGCCTTTGCCGCGTAGGCGAAGCCTCCTTCGCGTTCGAACTGGTGCTGCAGATCACTGTAATGCTCGAGCACCTGTTCAAGATCGTCGGAGGGCTCTCCCATTCGGTGTTCCAGTTCATGCATCTCGTGTTCGATTTGCTGCAGATGACCAAACGCCGCCAGCGCCGACTCGTGAACCGTCGAACCCGGTTCGAAATGAATGTGCTGGGCGAGTAAGCCAAGTTTGACGCCACGAGCCCGCACAACGTCACCGCGATCCGGCGGCTCCTCGTTATTGATCAAACGAAAGATGGTAGTTTTGCCGGAACCATTGCGGCCCACGAGACCAACGTGCTCGCCGGGGTTTACCTGCAAAGATACGCCACGCAAGACGTCTTGCGTGCCGTAAGATTTATGGACTTCTGATAAACGAAACAGCATTTAGAAAATCGTACTATCCACAGATTACGCAGATTTCGCAGATTCAAAATCCATACATCTGAATAAATCCAATCGTGATCGCATCTGTTCTAGCTTCCTAATCTGTGTAATCTGCGTAATCTGCGGATATCGTCGCACTGCACTCCAAATAAAAGCGGGTGCGGAGCTGTCGAAGCCTCCTGCACCCGCGAAAACGATCAGCATTACTTAATGGGCCGGACTCGCTGCCGGGCTGCTTACAGTCGCAGCCGGAGAAGTGGTTGTCGCGGGCGTGGTCGCCTGCGGGCTTGCCGGAGCTGGATTACTCGCAGCCGGAGACGCCACTGCGCCAGGCGATGCCGGTCTCAAGCCGAGGTTACTAGGGTTGCTAAGCATCGTGCCGGCAAGACTATTGACGATCTTCGATTCATTCATCGCAACTTCCAGAAGCGCCGCATCGAGAATATCCTTCCGCTGCTTTATCAGCGCCTGGGTGATCTGCTGTCGGACTCCCGGGCTCTCGAGGGTAAGGTTCTCTGTCTGCAGACGCTTTTCGGCGAGCTTGAAGACATACCACTTACCGCTGTTGAAACGCACAGGCTCGGTGGTATCACCGGCCTGCATGCCAAAGAACCGAGAAATCAGCTCCTGTGGAAAGGCGTTCTGCTTCAAGTCTTCTTCCGTAGCAAACCCTAAATCGCCACCGCGGGCGAGAGTATTTACATCTTCGCTTTTCGCACGCGCGACGGTGGCAAAGTCGGCGCCACCTTTGAGCTGCTGGGAAATGTTGTCTATTTTGAGTTTCGCCTCGGCCTCATTCTTAGCGTCGTTCTGAATACCGGTCGAGTTGTTGTCAGCCGGGTCAACCACGATCATGGCCAGCGCCACGCCCCGCGCACTGACAAACCTCTCGCGGTTACTGTTATAGAAATCTTCAACTTCCTTGTCGTTGACAGTAATCTTCGAACTGTACTTGTCCTGGAGATTTTTGATAGCAATGTCTTTGCGTGCTTCCTCGCGCAGTGTTTCCATGGTTACGTTCTGCGCTGTCAGGCTCTTCTGGAAGTCGTCATCAGTCATGCCGCTTTGCTGTTTTTGCTGGTTGATGATTCCGGTGATTTGATCCTCGGTCGGCAAAACCTTTTCCTTTTCAGCCTTCTGAAAAAGCACTTCTCGCTGGATCAGGCTCCCGAGTATTTGCAGCCGCGCCTGCGCCAGCTCTAACTGGGAAAGCTGTGCCTGCCTGCCGCCGGCTTGCTGACTCAACCCCCGCTCAACTTCGGCCAGCATAATATTTTTCCCGTTTACGGTGGCGGCGACCGTGCTGTCCTTGCCTTCGGATCCGCCACCCTTGCTGCACGCGCCGATCAAGCCGGTGAGCAGCGTCAGGACTGAGATTGCAATAGTTAGTTTTACGATTCTTTGCACGTTAAATGTTTGCTCCTTTGAAATACCGGGGCCGCGCTCGCTTGACGATCCCGGAAACGGTTGCTATAAATTTTGTTTCGACATTGCCCCTTTACTCATACCGTGAGCCGCGGCAATTATTAAAGCTTTGGAGGTTTTCATAAATAATGGCAAAACGTTGCGAAGTCTGCGGTAAAGGTCCCCAGTTCGGGAATAATGTTTCCCACGCTAACAACCGAACGCCACGCCGCTTCAATCCAAATCTGCAATCGATTCGCGTTCAACTCCCGCAGGGTGGAGCGCGCAGAGTCAAAGTCTGCACAAGTTGTATTAAAGCCGGGAAAGTCGCTAAAGCAGCTTAACTGTCGTCTTATCCTTGATGAAAAAGCCGGTGTCTGAGATTGCTCAGTGCCGGTTTTTTTATTCGCCTGCCAGCGCTATCGCCTCAATCTCCACGCGAGCGTCGCGCGGGAGACGGGCCGCTTCGACGGTCGCTCGGGCCGGAGGTTCCTCAGCAAAGAAACGTCCGTAGACCTCGTTCATCGCCGCGAATTCCTGCATGTCAGCCAGGAACACCGTGGTTTTCACTACGCGATTGAGACCGCTGCCGGCTGCATGAAGCACCGCTGACAGGTTCTTCAGCACCTGCTCCGTTTGCTCCTTGATACCACCCTCAACAAATTGGCCCGTTCCGGGATCAATCGGTATTTGACCGGAGGCAAAAACCAACCCGTTTACCTTCACTGCCTGAGAATACGGTCCGATTGCCTGGGGAGCGTGTTCGGTTTGGACGATCTCCTTCACAGTAACGAATTCCTCTTTTTACGTCGGGTGAACGAAAGGCGGGATTTTATCAGACCGTACTATGAAGGGCAAAAGGCCCACCGGCCAGCATTAGACTGTTCCCTGCATTCTTTCCACATCCAACACGCCGGGAACGCCCTTAATGGAGCTGATTACTTTATCCAGATGCTTCACATCAAACACTTCCACAGTCACCTCGATGTGGCCCTTCTCGTCTGAAGCGACGGAGGCGCGGGCATCGCGAATTCCCGTTTTCATGTCGGAGATGGCGCCGGTAATGCCGGCAATCATTCCAGTGCGATTTTCAGTAACAGCCAGTAACTTAACTGCGTAGGCGGTCTTCTCTGGCCGGCCGGCCCACTCAACCTCAACAATTCTTTCTCGATTAATCATCAGCTGCGCGACGTTTTTGCAACGTTTGGTATGCACCGCCACGCCCTTGCCGCGGGTGACATATCCGACGATCTCTTCGCCATGGAGCGGATTACAACAACGTGCGCGCGTAACCATGAGATCGTCCACGCCACGCACAACAATCGAGTCGTCGCCCAGCCGGATGAGACGCTTGACCGCCCGAACCCCGCTGCGCAGACGCGATTCCTTTTGATTGTCGAGCTGCTCAAATTGTTCCGGCCCAAGATACTTGGCGATGACGTTGCGAGGGATCAACTTGCCGTAACCAATTCCGGCGAGCAAATCTTCTACCCGACCGTAACCATATTCGCCGGCCACACGCTTCATCTCAGCATCGTTGTCGCCGAAAAGTTTTTTAGTTGAGAGCTGAAATCGGGTCGCCTCTTTCTCGAACAGTTTTCGCCCTATGTCTATCGACTCCGCTCGTTGCTGTTCAGAGACCCAGTGGCGAACTCTGTTCCTCGCTCGTGAGGTAACGATGAAGTTGAGCCAATCGCGCGAAGGGTGCGAATTCGGAGACGTCAGAATTTCGACCACATCGCCATTCTGAATTTGGCTGCGCAGGGGAACGATGCGGCCATTGATGCGCGCACCGGTGCAGGTGTTTCCTACTTCGGAGTGAATCATGTAGCCGAAATCGACCGGAGTGGCCCCTCGCGGCAGTTGAATTACTTTGCCCATGGGCGTGAAGGCGTAGACGTCCTTCGGATAGAGATCCAGCTTTAATGAATCAAGGAAATCCCGCGAGTCTTTAACTTCCTGCGTCCATTCGACCAGCGAACGCAGGGCCAGGAACGCATTGTCATCGTCGCGTGCGCCCCGCTTGCCTTCCTTGTACTTCCAATGTGCGGCGACACCCTCCTCGGCAATCTGGTGCATGTCCTGGGTACGAATCTGCACCTCGAATGACTGACCATCAGAACCAATCACCGACGTGTGAAGCGACTGATACAGATTGTCGCGCGGTGTGGCAATCCAGTCTTTGATGCGCCCTGGCACGGGCCGCCACGTGTTATGAACCACGCCGAGCGCTGCATAACAATGCCGGACTTCGTTAGGGGTTATCACTCGCGCCGCGACCAGGTCGTAGACCTGGTCGAGG
>JALZOO010000364.1 GCA_030913905.1 Acidobacteriota bacterium | reverse complement strand
TGATGAACCCTTGCCCCTCCAGCTTCTCCAATGTTCCTTTCGCATCCGTGCTAAAGCTGACGAATTCCAGTTTTGAGTTTTCAGCAATAGCCAGGAATGTGGTCATGAAACACGAGTTTACCGCCGCTACGAAGAGATGTTCCGGCGTCCACACTCCTTCGTGCCCTTTGAATTCGGGCGGAGCGTCGACTTCTAAATCCGGCAGGTGCGCCGCACTCAAATCCCCTCGGCGTTCTCCCGTCCATTCGACCTCGGTGGTATAACTGTATTGATTTTCCATAATTACTCCTCACGCTATAGCTGACATCTCTAACGGTGCAAATTGAGCCGTGAAGTGGCGCAGGAATTTTGGTTGGCTGATGATCCGATAACCGCCGATCAGTGCACGACGCTCATGGACCTGAAGGATCGCTTCGACGACATAGTCAATATGGCTTTGCGTATAGACGCGGTGAGGAATCGCCAGACGTACCAGGTCCATTGCTGCCGGAGTTTCCTCGCCACTTTCGGAATGTTTCTCCGCGTGCATGACTGATCCGATCTCACAGGAACGAATACCTGCTTCCCGGTAAAGCTCAATAGCCAACGCCTGACCCGGATACTGAAGCGGTGGGATATGTGGGAGCATCGCTCTGGCATCTATGTAAATCGCGTGACCTCCCGGCGGTTGCACAATGGGAACTCCGGCGCGCGAGATGTGCTCGCCGAGATAGCGAATTGAAGCGAAGCGGTACTGTAGATAGTCCTCGTGTAATACTTCTTCAAGACCCACAGCGATAGCTTCAAGATCGCGCCCGGCGAGGCCACCATAAGTAGGAAACCCCTCGGTCAGGATCAGCAGGTCTTTCTCCTGCTGAGCCAATTGATCGTCATTAGTGCAAAGGAAGCCGCCGATGTTCGCCAGGCCGTCTTTCTTCGCAGACATCGTGCAGCCATCTGCAAACGAGAACATCTCACGCGCGATCTCCTTCACGGACTTGTCCGCGTACCCAGTTTCGCGGAGCTTGATGAAGTAAGCGTTTTCGGCGAAGCGGCATGCGTCAAGATAGAGCGGCAGCCCAAACCGCGAACAGATCGCTTTCACTTCCCGTAAGTTCGCCATCGAGACTGGCTGACCGCCGCCGGAATTGTTCGTCACCGTGACCATAACGAGAGGAATGCGATCAGGACCAACTTGCTTGATGAAGTCTTCGAGCGCCTTCGTGTCCATGTTGCCCTTGAACGGGTGATTGACAGCAGGTTGATAGAATTCCGGAATCGGTAGATCCACGGCTTCCGCCCCGAGGTATTCGATGTTGGCGCGCGTCGTATCAAAGTTCGTGTTATTCGGAACGATGCTTCCTTTCTTGCACATAACCGAGAAGAGGATGCGCTCTGCGGCGCGCCCCTGGTGCATTGGAATCACCTGGTGGAAACCAAAGATGTCGCGCACGACTGCTTCAAAACGATAGAAACTACGGCTTCCCGCATAGGACTCGTCGCCGCGCATCAACGCCGACCACTGCCCCGCGCTCATCGCTGCCGTGCCGCTGTCGGTCAGCAAATCGATGATCACGTTTTCGGCTTTGAGCAGGAAGAGGTTATAGGCAGCGTCTTTGAGATAACCTTCGCGTTCGGCGCGCGTAGTCATCTTGATGGGTTCGACTACTTTGACTTTGAAAGGTTCGATGATTGTTTTCATATTTCGTCAGCTTCACGGCCAGAGTTTCCCTGGCTTTCATTAATTCTCTGAAGTATTCGTCAAGCAACCAGGCGATGGCTGGCCGCGATCTGGGCCTCTAATACCTTGCGTATCAACTGACATGCTTGTTTCACCTCAGGCATCGCGAGCGAGCAATAGATCTGTTTGCCTTCGCGTCTGGTCGCCAGCACGCCGGCGGATTTCAAAATAGAAAGATGTTGAGAAAGACTCGTCTTCGAAATGCCCAACGCTTCCTGTAACTCGGAGACTCCTCGTTCACTCTCGCCCAGCAGATCAAGAATCTGCAGACGTCCGGGATGGGCAAACGCTTTGCAGATGCGCGACTGCCGCTCGAAGATTTCTGCGTCTTTCGATCTTCTTAGATTGTTGGCTGCCATAACTTTCTATTGTGAAGCAATCCCTTCGCCAAGACCTACCGCGACGCCCCAGAAGCGTTAGCCGATCTCCGGAGATAACCCGATCCCACCAAGGCACCCGAAGCAACACGAAGCAGTTTCATTTGTGCTGCTTCTTGTGATTTCGTGGATCGTTCATAGTTGTTCACCAGCCTGCTCACATTTGATCTCGCCCGCTAAGCAAATTATTTCTTGGCAAAGTACGGGCCGTCCGGTTGGTACTAATACTTCGGTCTCCCGGATTCCTCACCGATCCTGTTTAGTTTGACCAGCAAAGAGTTGCTGATCTTAGGATTAGTCTATTTTGAACAGCTTTCGATCCTGCCAGACCAACCTTCACTTACACCGCCGTGAGTGCGCAAAACTTCGCAGTCGCGCGCCCACAGTTGCGTGATTTCGCAACTGTTGGACTCTGCCTTTCTTAAAAATCGAGCTTAGTCCGCCGATCGCGGTCGGAATAATTTTTGCCGTTAAGGCTTAGTCCGGAAAGGAGAGTTCTCATGACAGTCGAACGATATTTACGATTAATCGCCGGGTGTTTCGTGCTGGCCACGCTGCTGCTCGGTTACTTGCACAGTCCCTACTGGTTCTT
>JALZOO010000228.1 GCA_030913905.1 Acidobacteriota bacterium | reverse complement strand
GAATGAGCGAAGGCAAGCCGATTGGAATCTTGATTGGGCCAAGCGGATTCAATTTGCTGCCGGCGGCTACCTTCTCGCCCACGGCCACACCTTTCATCTTAGCGACCCACGGTTCATCAGGCGGCGTCCATGTAGGGTTGAAAATTATCGTCTGGGCTTTTCTTAAGCCGGTTGGCAAAGGAAAGTCAGGATAACCGATGCCGATTTTGTAAGACTTGACGAGCGAGCCCTCGCGGAACACGTCCATCCGATAAGCCGGGATGTTCACAACCACGCGGGTGTCCTTGGGTACAGCATTCGGCCCAGCCGGCGCCGAGCTCTCCGCAGTCGTGCCTCCTTCTTCGCCCCCCTTGACCCAGTAGTCGCGAACAAACGTGAACAGCTTCTCCGCTTTCTGTTCACCTACAACATTACGAATTGCTTCGCTGGCGCGCTGCCGCGACTCGTCCACCTGAAGAGCCGAGTCGGCAGTTTGTGCTTCTATATTCGCCTCTCGCAGGCGCGCGACCTCTTCGCCCGAGATCTTTTGTAGTTGTGCGACCTGATCATCCGTCAACTCAACCTGCGTCTTGAGTTTTGTCTTGAACGCTTCATCTGAAAACAGAGCGTCCAGGACCGGAAGAGTTACGGGCACAGTACTGCTCATGGCGGTCGGCGAAACAGACGGCGACGCCGAAGGCGATGGACTGCCTGTGTTCGAGGAGTTGGAATTGGTAGCGCCGTCCTGGACGCAACCCGTCAACAGAAGTGAAATGAACGTAAGAAGAATTGCGGCGTAGCGAATGAAATTTAGTTCCGAACTATTCATGTGTTTGCCTCATTCGAACAAGATTGAAATAGCAAGGCGATACTCGCTTGCCATCAAATTTCCAGCAACAGGCATTCCCACAGTGTTAGACCGCAAATACACGCGGATGATGCACTGAAACCCTCAGCTTCCAAATGGGGCTTGCACGATAAGCGGACGGTGGGCGGGCGAAACACAGCTTCGCGTGGGTCAAGTAATACGGAACCGGGGGGCGGTAGCGACCGGGTGGAACTGTTGTGACCTAACCAGGAAACCCTTCGAATAATTTCGGCGAGCGATGTCAGCGGAGGGTCGCCCTCGACCCCGGTCGCTACCGCTCCCGGTTCGTATTCGTCGATCCACTATTAAGCTTTTTGTGAGCGTCTAAGGCGTCGCAGTTCACTGCCGCAGCAGGGGGTAGGGATTGATGTTTGTTCCTTCCCAATAGCGCTTTGGGTCGGCAATCGCGGCAATCGAGAAGTGAAGATGGTAGTTGCCGGGGCCCGCATTGCCCGTGTCGCCAACATACCCGATAACTTCGCCTTGGCGCACAAACTTTCCCGCATATAGACCATCAGCGTAGCGCTGAAGGTGTGCGTAGTAGAAGACAAGCCTCTTGTCCGGACTCAGTTGGGAGATGGTGGTTCCCCCACGATCGCTCTGAAAGAGTCTGACGATCTCGCCATCAGACGCGGCGACCACCGGCGTCCCAGCCGCCGCGGGAATGTCGATGGCATCATGTGCCCGCCCTTCCGATCGAGCGTCAGCAAAGGTGTCGAGCAACTGGTCTGGTTTTACTCCGGCAACCGGAATAATGAGTTTGACAGTGCCGACAAAACTACTCAGCGGCTGTTCAGTTTGAGGCGGTTGATTGGTATCAACTGAGAAACCAGGCTCGGACATGGGGATGTCTGGCGACGCTGTTGGCGAAGGGGACGGTGTTTGACCTGTTGGCGACTCCGAAGGCGAGGGTGAGGTGATCGGTGAAACAGGCACCGCGCTTGTTGTTCGCGTATCCGAAGCTGCGCGCCGCACGCGTGTCCAAAGGAAAATACCTAAGAGCCCGAACGTAACAAAGGCGATGAGAAGAACCCAAACACGCGCGCGGGTTGTAGCTTTCAGCGCCACCGGAGCTACCTCTGCATTCCCAAAGGCAACAACGGCCGGGGCGTCGTGCCTTCAAAAAACCAGCTTGCCCCCACGCGCAAACGGTGATGCCAGGTCGGAAGGCGCGAAGTGTAGAGCGCGAAGCGTGCCTGTCTGGCCAACGGACCGCCAAAAGCCTTTCCACCAACCAGCACGGCCGCGCGCTCAGTTCCCAAACTGACTGCTTCGCCCATCTCTTCAAAGTGTTTTGTTTTGAGCTCACGACCTGATAGGAACGCCTTGACGTTGTCGGCAGCAAGTCCAGCTTGCTGGAACGCGAGTTGAGCCGTGCCGGCCAATGTTGGCGTGGCGTCCGGATAAAACGCGATGTCTCCCAACGCGAACACATTCGGATGAGCGCGCGTCTGGAGCGTGGGATCGACCAGGATTAGTCCGCGGCTGTTTTTTTCAAGTTGCAAGCGCTCCACTACCGGACTGACGCGCACGCCTCCGGCCCAAACGACAGCAGCGGTTTGAATTTCAGTCTGCGCGCCCGAGTGTTCAATAGTGAAGCTGGTCTCACTCACACGCACGACGCGCGTTAACGTGTGAAGCTCCACGTGCGAAGCTCGTAATGCATCTTCGACGTGTTCACGAATCTCATCGCCCATTCCGGGCACAACTTTGTCACCCATCTCCACAACGAGCACGCGGGGTTCACCGCGTAGCGCGCGTCGTTTGAACGCATCACGCAGCAGGTCAGCCATCTTGGTCGAAAGCTCAACCCCGCTTGCGCCGGCGCCGACGACCGCGAAGGTCAATTCGCGCTGAGTGTTCTGGGGAGGCAAGTCAGGAGGTACGTGGTCCAGCGCGTCAATCATTCGTTGCCGCAACTCATCCGCGTGAGCAATCTTCCGAAAGGGAATCGAGTGTTCGGCCGCGCCGTCGACCGCGGCGTAATTGGTAATCCCACCGACCGCCATCACCAGGACGTCATAGGACAGCCTATCGT
>JALZOO010000308.1 GCA_030913905.1 Acidobacteriota bacterium | reverse complement strand
CAGTAATAAAGGCCCGAAGGGCCGGCACGACGACGGCTGGGGTTCCGACTGTCGGTCCTTCGGACCTCGGAAACTTTTTCGGCCCTGATCCACGCGCTAACGCGCGTGGCTATTAACTGCCAGCCCTTCGGGCCTAGATTACCTGTCCGATTCGTCCGGGCATTGGAATACAATGCACGTCACGCTTCTCCGGCATTTGGCTTGCTAATGACAGTCCGCACGCCAGGACAATTCCTGCGGCTGACCCAGAACCCTCGTACCCCTGTGCCAATTAATGTCAGCAGCGTTGAGGGAATGGAGGAGTCATGCAAGCGGTATTTGAAACATTCGGGCACTATTCGAACAGAGATCAGGGACGAGTTCGCGAGTTTGGGTCAGCGGTGAGGAGTTGGTTGGGCAATATTTTTGGTTGTCCGCACAAGGAGTTGAGCCGTCCTTTTTCAAGACAAGGCGAAACGTATCGTGTCTGCATAAATTGCGGAGCGCAGCGACGGTTTGACGCGCAGACGTGGAATATGAGGGGACCGTTTTATTTCAAACCTGCTACGACTTCAGATCTAGTAGATGTGGATGTCAGCGCGCTACGAATGGTTTGAGATCCACCGAGCGCCGTCGCAGCATTTGCAGTGCGCGCCTTAAACGCTTCGCATGAAGCGCACTGCGGAACTTTGGCTAAGAGAGTTTTATTCCAGCCGATAGTTCGGAGCTTCCTTGGTAATGATCACGTCGTGAACGTGCGACTCGCGCAGTCCGGCAGAAGTGATCCTTATGAACTGGCTCTTCTCCTGAAACTCCTTGATTGAACGGCAACCCGTGTAGCCCATGCCGGAGCGCAGGCCGCCGACGAGTTGCGTAGTCATTTCCGCCACCGTGCCCTTGTATGCGACGCGGCCTTCGATTCCTTCGGGCACCAATTTCGAATCCAGCTCAGTCAGCTCCTGCGCGTAACGATCGCGAGAACCCTCTCGCATGGCGCCTAGTGAACCCATACCACGATATGTTTTGAACGAACGCCCCTGAAAGAGAATCACTTCACCCGGCGCTTCTTCCGTTCCCGCGAACAACGATCCGATCATCACGACATCAGCACCGGCGGCAATTGCCTTAGCGACGTCACCCGAAAACTTCACGCCGCCATCGGAAATCACTGGCACGCCTTGTTTCTGAGCCGCCTGAACACAGGATTGGATAGCAGTAATCTGGGGAACACCTGCGCCCGTAACCACGCGTGTCGTGCAAATCGAACCTGGCCCAATGCCCACCTTAATCGCGTCAACGCCCGCCTCAACCAATTCCCGTGCGCCCTCCGTGGTGCCGACGTTTCCGGCAATCAAGTCGGTCTGGGGGTGGCGTTGCTTAATTTCGCGTACGGCTTCAATCACGCGTAATGAATGGCCATGCGCAGTATCAACCACCAGGCAATCGACGCGGGCCTTCACCAGTTCGGCTGCACGTTCGCGAAAGTCACCGGTAGCACCGATGGCCGCCGCCACACGCAAACGTCCAAGGTCGTCCTTTGCAGCCGTCGGATACTTGATTGCCTTCTGAATGTCTTTCACTGTGATCAAGCCCTTGATGCGTTTGTCGTCATCCACCACCAGCAGTTTTTCTATTCGATGCTTTTGAAGAACCGCCTTGGCTTGCTCCAGCGTGGTGCCGACTGGAACCGTCACCAATGGCTGCGCGGTCATGACTTCAGAGACGGGAATCTCAAAGCGAGTCTCGAATCGAAGATCGCGATTAGTGATGATTCCGACCAGATGACCATCCTCGTCAACCACCGGCACACCACTAATATGAAATCGCTCCATAACCTGGAGCGCTTCGCGGACGGGCTTGGTAGGAAGAATGGTGACCGGGTCGACAATCATTCCCGACTCGGAACGCTTTACTTTGTCGACTTCTTCCGCTTGTCGTTGGATACTCAGGTTCTTGTGAATCACGCCGATGCCGCCCTGTTGTGCGAGTGCGATTGCCAGTGCCGCTTCGGTCACCGTGTCCATGGCGGCCGAGCAGAGAGGAATCTGTAATCGGATGTTTCGAGTAAACTGCGTCGAAGTATCTGTCTCAGAAGGCAAGACGTCGGAACGGGCGGGAAGCAAAAGCACGTCATCAAATGTAAGTCCCTCGGCAATGTTGGCTGAGATCATAAAGACGTTTTCAACTCCTCAAATTTATTTACTGCTTGAATAAGCATAAAAACCGAAATGCCCGCATTTACAGCGGGCAGTCTTGATTCTTCGTACCGTTGTGAGCGCGCCGGTGTGCTCGGCCTGTCGGCACGCGCCATTGAGACCAACAATTATTGTTGTAAGACTCGGTCGTAGCCAGCTTTCCACCTCTCGGATGTAATCGCAGCATTTGCTGCCGTTGTCAGTTCGCCTCGCCCATCGTTACCGGCTGTCAGCACTTCATGGACTGAATCAGGCACATGCAATTCCGCCGATCGCCGTTGCACCCAGTTAAGCACAGCCAGGGCTGCGGCTGTTAATATCGCCAAAATCACGATGGCAAGCACCACAGTCAGGATCGGCGAGCGCGTGGCAGGTGCATCCGTATAAACCTTCGAATGATATGGAGTGCTGGCAACCTCGTCGCCTGAATCTCCAGCGTCGCGCATGTATTGCGTGTAAGCTTCGACCGCCTCCTTCTCGTCATAGCCTACATAGCGTGCATAAGCTTTAACGAAGCTGCGGTTGAATATTCCGCCCGGAAGCCGCTTGTAATCGTTCGACTCGATGGCCTCGAGGTAGTGAACTGAAATTCGCGTCTGGTCGGAGATTTCGCGCAACGGAATCCCACGTTCTTCACGTGCGAGTCGCAACTGTTCACCGATAGTCGCTGCCATCACCAATTCCGTCAGCCTTCGCGTCGCGCGTTGGTAGATGTATGCCTCGTGGAAACCAGTTGGAACGTTTTAGTTCGAATTATTTTCTGGATTCGGAGACGCTGTTAACCCGCTTGTACGATAACGCTAACTATTTGGCCGAATATATCTTGCGTGGCAAACGCTGTCAAACTTTCAGGTCCAAAAAGATCAGTGTCTCTTGATTCTTCGCGCGTGCGGTGATAGGTTTGCGCGTAGCAAACAATCACCGGCTTTAATTTCTACAACAAGAAAAAGTGAGGATACTAGAATGCCCTTAGAAGCGCTCGGAATGATCGAAACCAAAGGCTTCGTTGGAGCGGTAGAAGCTGCTGATGCCATGGTCAAAGCAGCCAATGTTCAACTCCTGGGAAAGGAGTATATCGGCGCTGGTTACGTAACGATCTTCGTGCGTGGCGACGTAGGGGCAGTGAAAGCAGCGACAGACGCCGGTGCGGCCGCAGCGAGAAGAGTCGGAGAATTGATTAGCGTTCACGTCATCCCCCGCCCGCACGCTGAAGTTGAGCGGGTTTTGCCTGTTGATGGACGGACAGGGTTAAGCCCTGATGAACGTTCACTGCAAGGCGGCGGCGCGCGCGGCCAATTGGGACAGGGTGAAGGTCGTTCGCTCCAAACAGGTGCGCGCGAAGGTAGTAAGGAAAGGGCCAGGTGATTGCCGATTTCCAATTGCCGATTGCCGATTCATGAAAGAGCGTTCAATTCTTAAATTGGCAATTGGCATTCGCCAATCGGCAATGCCTGCGGGAGGTTGTTATGTCCGCAGATAAGGATCTGATATCGGTACAGCAGGCTCGCGATCTTGTCGATAAAGCGCACAAGGCACAACTGGAGATCGCTCGATTTGACCAGGCAAAAATAGATCGAATCTGCGAGACGATGGCAAAAGCGGCCCTGCGCGAGGCGGCCCGGCTCGGGGCAATGGCCGTAGAAGAGACCGGTTACGGAGTTCCAGACGATAAGCGAGAAAAGAACCGGTTTGCTGCCGAAGACGTTTGGAACTACTTCCGCGGTCTGCGCACGGTTGGAGTTGTTTCTGAATCGAAAGACGTTGTAGAGATTGCCAGCCCGCGCGGCGTTGTGGCCGGCATCATTCCCTCCACAAATCCAACTTCAACTGCGATATTCAAAGTTCTGATAGCGATTAAGTCGAGGAACGCAATCGTGCTTTCCCCGCATCCTTCCGCCGCGCGCTGCATCAACGAAACTGTGCGCGTGATGCGCGAAGCTGCGGTGAAGGAAGGCCTGCCGGCGGAAGCCATCGCCTGCATGACGACTGCGACTATCGAAGGCACTGAAGCCCTGATGAAGCACAAACAAACCGCAGTCATCCTGGCGACCGGCGGAATTGGTTTGGTGCGAGCGGCTTACTCTTCAGGAAAACCAGCGTTTGGCGTCGGACCCGGCAACGTTCCCGTATTCATCGAAAGAAGCGCCGACGTTCCCAAAGCTGTGCAGGATATTTTGACTGGGAAGTGTTTTGACAATGGAACGATCTGCGCGTCGGAGCAGGCCGTTGTCTGCGATGCACCGATTGAAAAAGCAGTGAGAGAACAGTTCAAGGCGCAGGGTGCGCATTTTTTGTCGCAGTCAGAAGCCGATCAGCTTGGAAAGATCGTGGCCACTCCGCAGCGTTCGTTGAATCCTGCGATTGTTGGAAGATCAGTTGAAGTGATCGCAAAGATGGCGGGGCTGAATGTTCCGCCAGGCACGCGCTGCCTGATGGCAGACGTTGCGGGCGTCGGTCGCGACTACCCGTTGTCGATGGAAAAGTTGTCGCCGATACTCGCGTTTTACGTCGTTGACGGCCTGGTGCGTGGCGCCGAGCGCTGTTATGAAGTTTTGCGCTATGGCGGCATGGGCCACACCGCTGGAGTACACACTCGCTCTCGTGAAGCTGCAGTGAAGTTCGGCAGCGAGATGCCGGCGTCGCGCGTAACGGTTAACACTCCTACTACGCATGGCGCGATTGGATTTTCAACCGCTCTGCCGCCATCGATGACGCTAGGCTGCGGTTCGTGGGGCGGCAATGTCACATCCGATAACGTGTCCCCACTTCATTTGCTCGACATCAAGCGGGTGGCATTTGAAACGAGACCGGTGAAGAGCGCGCGTCCGGCAGTTTCAGTTTCAACTGTCAGCGCTTCGGCCCCATCGCCCGTTGCGCAGCAGGCTCGTCCGGCGCAGGTGGTGTCCGGAACAGGCGGCAAGATCAACCGAGAAGAGATAGCGGCAATCGTAGACAAGTTTCTCGCCACACGACGGCCGGATGAAGCGCCTGCGAATTCCGCCGAGGCTGAAACGCGGCGGTTGCCGGCTCCAGAAGCGGGCAGCATGTACACGGGCCCGACTGAAAGCCCGCGTCAAAGGGAGGGTGGGAATGGCGGACGATCGTTCACTCCAGCGAGCAACGCCGGAGGTAGCTCGGCGTCCGCGGCCAACGGAAACAAAGTGGTGGATTTCGTCAGCGAGGATGACGTTCGACGTGCCATCCAAAAGGGCGAGAAGATCTACATCAACGCCAAGACAATTATCACTCCCGCTGCACGTGATATCGGCGAGCCGGGCGAGGTGTTCGCCAAAGGGTAGGTAAATAGTAAATCGTAAATAGTTGTGCGTCGTCGCTTGAGTGGTTCATGTTGGCTGTCCTATCTATTTACGATTTACCATTCACGATTCACTAGTTATGTTCTTAGGCAAAGTCGTCGGCACAGTTTGGTCAACCAAGAAGACACCCGATCTTGAGGGTGTCAGATTTTTGGTTGTTCATCCATACGATCTCGAGAAGGAACCCACACGCAACATCGTCATCGTTGCCGACCGTCTCGGAGCAGGAACCGGTGAAATGGTCATCTGTGCTTTCGGCAAAGCCGCTCGTACGGCGATCGGCAATCAGGACATGGCAATAGAAGCGGCGGTGGTAGGAATAGTGGACAGAGTCGATATCACGGACACCGCGTCGGAAGAGATGCGTGAAGCCGCGATGAAGCTGGCGCGCGACAACGGCAGATCCTGAAGCGACCGCCGACCGTCGACCGCAGACGGACGACCGGGGACGCGGGACGAGCTTACATATCATCTGAGTATCATCTGCGGTCGCCAGTCGCCGGTCGCTCGTCAATCTCATGGCCAACGAAGATCTCATCTATCGAATAACCAAAGCCGTCTACAGCCGCTTAGGAGCGGCGGCTGACGAACAGACGGTGGAACAGCTTGTCACAGAGCTTTACCGCGAGGTTGAACCCTTTCTCGGAACGAACGGCAGTTCGTATTCTTCTGCACAGTCTCTGCCATCGAGCGGCGCCGTCACCCAATCACAAGAAGGCTCTTCCGACCGCATGATCATCTCCGTGTTTGGTGTGGATCATCCGGGTATCGTGGCCGCGGTGGCGCAAATACTGGCTGAGGCGAATTGCAGTATCGTTGACATCAATCAAACGGTGGTGCAGGGAAAGTTTGCGATGGTGATAATTGCAAACACCTCGCGCGCCAAAGAGAGCGCAACTGAGCTAAAGGAGCGTTTGCGCCGCGAAGGTGAAAAGCTGGGCGTGCGGATTTATGCGCAGCGCGAGGATCTATTCAACGCGATGCACCGGATCTAAGGAATTTCGGAATGCGGATTTCGGATTTCGGATTTGCTATTCGGGCTGGCAGAATTCACAGTTGCAATCGAAATTCGCAATCCGAGATCCGCAATTCGAAATTTAACCAGAATGTCTGAACCGGAAATCGCTCGACGTTGTCACTCATGCGGCGTTTCAGTTCGTGAACAGGCGGCTTTTTGTCCGCAGTGTGGCAACGAACTAAAGCGAGCTCCAGCGCGTGAGGATTCTCCGTCGATCCACGACACAGAAAAGATCCACGACACAGAAGAAATAGTTATCAAGGATGGGTTGACGCTTACTGAAGCGGACTTTCGAGCTCAGCAGTCTCCACCAGTACCGGCTCCGCAGAAGTCTGCACCCACGCCGAAACCAGGTCCAGGCCAGCAGAGCGCAAAGCCGCCGGCCACGCAGGGCGCAGTAGGCGCGAGGATTCAACGGGCAACCCATCGCGCGCGTGACGTTCAGGACCACGCGAAACATCGGGTACAAAAGTTTCGGGAGATTTCCAGTGTTGTTCTGGACGAAGCGGGCTACGACCCGAGCCTGCGGTTCGTGCTCGTTGCGGGGGCCTTGTTTGTTTTGTTTTTGGTGATTCTGTTACTGAACAAGTTGATCGGGTAACGCTGAGTCTCGAGTCTCAGGTTTCAAGTCTCAAGTTTTAAGAAGACACGGGAAACTGACCCTAACGCGAAGATTGACACGCGTGAAACTTGAACTTGAAACTTGAAACCTGAGACCTGAAACTTGAAACCTGAGACTTTCTAACATATGGAATATTCACAGGCCGAAATTCTGCAAACAGTGGCGATGACAGAGATGGAACATCTCGACGTCCGCACTGTCACGCTGGGCCTGAGTCTGCGCGATTGCGCTACCGAGTCAATGGCCCGCACGGCTGAACGCGCTGTGGAAAAAATTCACCGCTTTGCCGATCGCCTGGTCGAAACAGTCGATCAAGTAGGTGACGAATTCGGCATTCGAATCGCAAACAAGCGCATCGCGATTACGCCGGCGTCGATCATTACTGAAGCCGCTGACGGCAATCCGGTTGAACTGGCGCGGGCGATTGACCAGGCCGCCGGCGACGTCGGGGTGGATTTCATCGGCGGTTACTCCGCTCTGGTGCACAAGGGCGCTACTGATTCCGAGCTTGAATTTCTCAATTCCATTCCCGAAGCATTATCGACCA
>JALZOO010000305.1 GCA_030913905.1 Acidobacteriota bacterium | reverse complement strand
ACCAATGATGTCATGAATCCCAACTCAAGTGTCGGCAGAGGATCCGCCTAGACAGGCAATGGATCACCTTCAACTGGACCAATGAAGACGCTCTACCTCTGCTATTTTGGTATTCGCGAGCCCCTGGTACAAACCCAGGTTTTGCCCTATCTGCGTGAGTTGGCCAGAGCCGGGCTCGATGTCCGCCTGCTCACCTTCGAACCCGATCACCGTAGCTGGTCGCGAGCGCAATTCGATGATATGCGGTCGCAGCTGGCAGCCGAAGGCATCGGTTGGTTTCACCTCCCGTATCATAAGCGGCCTTCCCTACCAGCTACTCTTTTCGACATCCTGGCTGGAGCTCTTCGGGTTGCGAGCCTTATTCGCCGGCATAATCTGGACGTTATCCATGCTCGAGCACATGTGCCAATGGCGATGGCTCTTCTGGCTCGGCGTCTGGCGCCTTGCCGGGTAGTGTTTGATATTCGTGGTCTGATGGCGGATGAATATGCCGATGCCGGAATTTGGACTCCCGGTTCACTGCAGTTTCGAAGTGTCAAATGGCTCGAACGCGTTGGTATGCGCAGTGCCGATCAGATTGTTGTGCTGACGAAGAAGTTGCGAGATTGGATAGTTGCTGAGGGCCTTGCCAGCCGAGAGAAGATTGAAGTGATACCGTGTTGCGTCGATTTTTCGAGATTTGATAAGGTTCCAGCAATCAAGTTGGAACATGGCAAGCCATTCGAGGTTGTTTACGCGGGATCCGTAACCGGGCTGTATCTTTTGGATAGCATGGCTGAATTCTTCATGAAGCTGAAAGAACTGCAGCCGAATGCGTCGCTTCGAGTTTTGACGGCAGCTCGCGAAACCGCGGAAAATGTCCTGACTCGCTCCGGACTAAGTAAGGAGAACTTTTCTGTCGTTACTGCTAAGCCTGAAGAAGTTCCTGTATATCTGCGTCAGGCCAGCATAGGACTATCTTTTCGCAAGCCAACTTTCTCACAAATAGGCGCTTCGCCTACCAAGATTCCGGAATACCTGGCGGCTGGCATTCCCGTCGTCTGCAACCACGGGGTTGGCGATACTGATTTCATTTCCCGCGAGGGAGTTGGTGTGGTAATGAGGAGTTTTACACCCGCGGCTTACGGCGAGGCCGCGAAGGACATCTTGCGTCTGTTGCAGCAAGATAATATTCAGGAACGATGCTTGGCAGTCGCGCATTCTTATTTCGATCTAAAGAAAGTTGGGCAGGCTGGGTATCTCAACGTATACAACAGGCTCCGTGAAGCACGTGCCGTTCACGAGATTAGCCTTGTTCCTTAATTCCGAAAAAGCTTTCACCGACGGCCCAGAGATTGATATGTTGGTGCGGTAGGATGCGCCCATTGATTATGTGATCAGAAATGCCCGCCACCGTGGATAAAACATCTTCTTCTCAAGTTGCCGAGTTGCTCCAGCTTGAGGCCGACGCTCTGCAGGAATGCGCGCGTCGGATTGACCATGCGAAAGTTACGCGAGCACTGGAATTGCTCGTGAATAGCCGCGGCAAGATAGTGCTGGTGGGAATGGGCAAATCTGGCCTGATTGCTCGCAAGATCGCCGCGACGTTCACAAGCACCGGGTCAGTGGCCGTTTATCTTCATCCTTCAGATGGCCTTCATGGCGACTTGGGAATCGTCACTGCGGATGACGTGGTAATTGTTCTCAGCCACAGTGGGGAAACTGATGAGTTGAACGCGATGCTGCCCTACTTAAAGCGCCGTCATGTGCCAGTCATAGCCATCGTCGGTAACCTGTCGTCCACGATTGCACGCAATGTAGACGTGGTGCTTGACGCTTCTGTTGATAGAGAGGCTTGTCCCTTTAATCTCGCCCCAACCACAAGTACCACCGTAGCGCTCGCAATTGGCGACGCTTTGGCGCTTACACTGATGCAACTGAAAGGCTTAACTTCGGACGACTTTGCACTCAACCATCCAGCTGGACGATTGGGAAAGCGCCTCTCGCTAAAGGTGGCAGACCTGATGCACAGCGGCGAGGATAACCCGACTGTATCCCCAGCTACATCGTGGCTCGAAGTCGTCACTTCCATTACGCGCGGAGAGTTGGGCGCGGTTAACGTCGTAAATGAAGAAGGCATCCTGGCCGGCATCATCACCGACGGCGATTTGCGCCGTGCGATTCAAAACAGAAAGCTCGACCAACTGGGGGATCTCAACGCTGAAGAGTTCATGACGTCTAATCCAGTCACCATCCTGCCAGATGAGCTTGCTTATAGTGCTCTGCAGTTAATGGAGAATCGTCCTTCCCAGATTTCAGTGTTGCCCGTGGTGGATACAGCACGACGTTGTATCGGACTGCTGCGGTTACATGACCTGGTCCGCAGCGGCCTATAGGTAGTCGATGGGTTGTGTGTAGAATATTCGGCTTTGAAATCGCTATGAGTAATTCGAAAGCGTAATGTAAAGATGACGAAGAAAGCTTTAATTACCGGCATTACGGGACAAGACGGCAGCTACCTCGCCGAACTGCTGCTGGCCAAGGGCTACGAAGTTCATGGCATCATCCGCCGCGCTTCGACGTTTAATACCGGTCGGATCGATCATCTTTATAAGGATCCGCACGTCAACGGGGTAAAGCTTTTTCTGCATTACGGTGATATTGCAGACTCAACCAATCTCATAAAACTGTTATATCGCATTCAACCGGATGAGGTTTACCATCTGGCCGCGCAGAGCCATGTTCGGGTTAGCTTTGACATTCCTGAGTACACGGGAGATGTAACAGGTTTGAGCACAATCCGAATCCTGGAGGCGATTCGCGAAACCGGTGTCAAGTCGAAGTTTTATCAGGCAAGCAGCTCCGAAATGTTTGGCAAAGTGGCCGAAGTGCCACAACGAGAGACGACGCCTTTCTATCCGCGCTCGCCTTATGGCGTCGCCAAAGTCTACGCACACTGGGCCACAGTAAACTATCGGGAGTCTTACGATATGTTTGCTTGTTGCGGCATCCTGTTCAATCACGAAAGCCCGCGCCGTGGTGAAACGTTTGTCACGCGAAAAATCACGCGGGCAGTGGCGCGGATTAAGGCGGGCCAGCAGAAAAAACTGTACCTGGGAAATCTGGATGCCAAACGCGACTGGGGCTACGCCAGAGAATACGTAGAAGCCATGTGGTCTATGCTCCAGCAGGACAAGCCGGACGATTACGTGATTGCCACCGGTGAAACACACTCGGTAGAACAGTTCTTGAGTGAGGCTTTCTCGCATGTAAACCTCGATTGGAATGACTACGTCGAACTCGATCCAAAATATTTGCGACCGGCTGAAGTCGATTTGCTAATTGGAGATGCTTCCAAAGCCAAGCGCGATCTGCTCTGGGAGCCCAAAGTTGCCTTCAAGGAACTGGTACAGCTGATGGTTGACGCCGACATTGCCACGGTCAACCAAAATAGCCATGAGACGTTTGGCGACACCGATCCAGCCGGTGGCGTTTCCTCCGTGCTAATGTAAATCGCGTCACACAAAACAGAATCTGGAACAAGGATCGGGAATAGTTGACTGAAAGTTTCCCTTACAACCGAGTAGTTGTTACAGGCGGCGCAGGTTTTCTGGGCGGCTTCGTTGTGGACCGCCTGCGCTCGCAACCGGGACTTGAAGTCTTTGCGCCACGAAGGCTGGATTACAACCTTGTCGAGGCGTCCGACATTAAGCGTCTCTACAAAGATACACGACCGGATCTGGTCATTCATCTTGCCGCAGTCGTCGGCGGCATCGGCGCCAATCAAAAAAACCCCGGCAAGTTTTTCTACGAGAACCTGATGATGGGCGTACAGCTTATTGAGCAGGCGCGACAAAGCAATGTGAAAAAGTTTGTGGCTCTTGGCACCGTGTGCGCGTATCCCAAGTTCACGCCCACACCTTTTCGAGAAGACGATTTGTGGAACGGCTATCCGGAAGAAACTAATGCTCCGTACGGACTGGCCAAAAAAATGATGCTGGTACAATCGCAGAGTTATCGTCAGCAGTATGGTTTCAACAGCATCTTTCTGCTGCCGGCCAATCTCTACGGTCCGGGAGACAGCTTCGATCTTGAAACCTCTCACGTTATTCCGGCACTCATTCGGAAATGTATCGAGGCACGTGACGAAAGCCGGCCTCATATCGAGGCATGGGGTACGGGAGAAGCGTCGCGCGAGTTTCTCTATGTCGAAGATTGTGCTGACGCAGTGCTGCGCGCCGCGGCGGATTACGATGAAAGTGACCCCGTTAATATTGGCACCGGTATAGAAATAAAAATATCCGAATTGCTGAAACTTATTGCTCGGCTTACACGATACGATGGCGAGATCCGCTGGCAAACAGACCGTCCTGACGGCCAGCCTCAGCGGCGGTTGGACGTTTCAAGAGCGCTTGAAAAATTTGGTTTTCAAGCGCAAACACCATTCGAACACGGTCTGCGCCGAACAATAGACTGGTACGAAATGAGCAGGAAAGACTCGTCAGACCTGGCTGCCAGCAGGAGTTAGCATTAGTTCCCTGGGCCCACCTGATTTGAGAACACGTCTCAGTTTTACCTCCCAAAGTCCGATGTTAAGAAATTGGACTCGCAGCCACTAATGCAAGATTAGGCATACTTAATCGTAGCTTCTCTCGATAGCGGACCGGTTAGAATCCAGCATGCACTATCACCTGATTGGAATTTGCGGGACGGCGATGGCCGCATTGGCGGGAATGCTCCAGGCGCGCGGTCATCTTGTCACGGGTTCAGATGAAAACGTCTATCCGCCGATGTCTACGATGCTCGCATCGCTGGGTATCCGTGTTAGCGAAGGATACAAACCGCAGCATTTAGAACCGGCGCCTGATTGCGTGATCGTCGGCAACGCAATCCCCCGCGGCAATGCCGAATTGGAAGCGGCATTGAATCGAAAGCTTGTCTACAGATCGCAAGCCGAAGTCGTAAAGGAAGAGTTCATTAGAGGCCGGCGGTCGTTGGTCGTGGCAGGTACGCACGGTAAGACAACTACCACGAGTATCGCAGCGTGGGTGCTCGATCAGGGCGGACTTAATCCCTCGTTTTTGATTGGCGGTGTCGCGCAAAACTTTGGCGTAAGTTTTCGCGTCACTGACAGCGACTACTTCGTTATCGAAGGTGATGAATACGACACCGCGTACTTCGACAAGGGTCCCAAGTTCATGCACTACCTTCCGGAAATCGCAATCGTGAACAACATAGAGTTTGACCATGCCGATATCTACGATGATCTAGCGGCAGTAAAACTTGCTTTCCGAAGACTTATGAATCTCGTTCCCGCAAACGGGCGATTGATTACAGGCTGGGACTGCCCCAATGTGCGTGACGTGGTTGCTTCCATGGGTCAGAAATTGTTTACGCAGCTCGAAACATTTGGCACGAGCGAAGATGCGAAGTGGCGAATTACCGCAGTGGATTTTTCTGGTGAGACGAGCAAGTTCGCGGTCACTCGTGAAGGTAAGCATTGGGCGCGCTTTGAAACTCCACTGATTGGCGATTTCAACCTACTCAACTGCCTGGCCGTAGTCGTCGCTGCTGACGCCTGGGGAATCGACCGCAAGACAATTGGCGCTGCGCTTGCCACTTTCAAAAACGTGCGCCGTCGCGCGGAAATCAAAGGCGAGGAAAACGGCGTGACGGTCATCGATGATTTCGCACATCATCCGACCGCTGTACGTGAAACGCTGCGTGGCTTACGCAATAGATTTCGTGAGCGCCGGTTGATTGCGGTGTTTGAACCGCGGTCGTGGTCGTCGCGTCTGGCAGTTTTTCAGGATGTGTACGCCGATGCTTTTTCTGCGGCCGATTACGTCGTGATTGCCAGTGTCTTCGATAACGAGAAAGCGCGGGAGAAAGGAAAGACGCTGGATACACGCAAACTAATTGAAGACATTTCGCAGAACAGACCGGCTGTCGCCCTTCCTGACGCAGCTACGATTATCGAGCATCTGTTGCCGCAACTTCAGAAAGGCGATGTCGTAGCGATAATGTCAAATGGCGGCTTCGACAGTATTCACGATAAGCTTTTGGATAGACTACGACTCCTGCCTCCTGGCTAGTGCTTCGCGCGCCTGGCTGCTTACTGCTTACTGCTTACTGCTTACTGCTTACTGCCTCCCGTTCAGGATGCGCTACCAACAACGGCTTCGGAACACCCTTGAGGTTGTCGAGCGTGCTCTCGAGAGTATCGGGGGCTACTTCCACACGCGATGTAAGCACTCGTTTTATCGGTTTCGGCAAGAATTTACCGGCCAGCATGGCGGCCGCGCCAACGAGTTCCACTACATCACCGCCACCACTCCAATGTTCCCGCACCACTTTGGGATCGGTCCGTTCCATAAGTCGTAAAAGCGACAAGGCAATAAGGTAAGCGTCATCGATTTGTCCAACGAACGGGATCATGTCTGGTATCAAATCAAATGGGACAATTGCGTAAACGATCGCTCCTGCAACCAGCGCTCGTTCGGTCGCCGGGACCCGCGGGTCCGTCAGCAGCCGCATACACAGCAGAAGCATGTTTGGAATGAACAACAGCAGGTTTGTAAGGCGCCGCTTTGCAAATAGTGCAGACATGATTCCTCCCGAAACTACCCTTTTGCTATGTTGGATCGAATTGATTATTAACTTATCACGAGTTCATTCCGGTTGTAATGCAGACAACCAGGAATACCTCTGGGCTTAATGCCACTCTGAAACTTGTTCTCTCCCGTCGGGTTCGCTAGACTCAGCAACTCGTACAAACCACTAACAGCTTCCGCCATCTATGGACATTCTTGAACGCATACGCCAGCGCGCAGCCGCGAAACCACAACACATCGTCTTGCCGGAAGGAAACGATCCGAGAGTGGTCGTAGCCGCCGGTATCTGCGCACGCGAACGCCTGGCTCGCATAACGCTGATGGGAGACGAAGCGACGATTCGCGAGACTGCGCAATCCGAACGCGTAGATCTCGGCGGTGTG
>JALZOO010000289.1 GCA_030913905.1 Acidobacteriota bacterium | reverse complement strand
GACAGGGATAATGGCGACTGTGGCGTTGACCGGTGCAGCGGTGGCGTTTACAGGCTGCAAAACGCCGGGAGGCAATCAGCAGCCGACAAGCAATGTCGGCAGTAATGCGGCGCAGCCGGGTGAGGCGGGTGTTGAGAAGGTGAAGCCGGCGCCGGGGACAGGCAATGTTCAGGGAAAAGTCTCCTATAACAGCCAGCCGGTCGAGAACATCGAGGTTAGATTATGCGAAACATTCAGCCGCTTCCTGGGTGGCTGTGGTGGGCAGATTTATACCGCCCGAACGGACAAAGATGGTGAGTACGTCATTACCAACGTGACGCCGAAAACATACGAGGCTTTGACCGCGCGTGTGTTTGACACTGACTCATATGTATTCGCGACGTCCGGAATCGCGGGAATCAGTGCTGCGAAATATGATGTTGTTGCCGACAAGACTTTTTTCGTAACGCCGATAAATCTTTTCAAGAGCGATCTGAAAACGCTCAACCCTAAGGCCGGAGCTAAAGTGAGTGCGCAAGGATTAGAACTAAAGTGGGAACCGTATCCAGACGCGTCTTACTACAAGTTCAGCATCTTCGCTAACGACGCCAGCGTCACTTCGCCGTATATCAACGAACGCGTTGAAGCCACTTCTTTCGGACTAGACAAGCCTCTGCAGAAAGGCGTCTATCGTTGGCAGGTTGCAGCTTTTAACAAAGACGATCGGAAGCTGTCGGAGAGTGCTGACGACGTCAAGTTCACGGTTAACGAGTGAGCTGTGAGCGGTGAGCAGTGGGCTGTTATGAGGAGGAAGGGGGGCGAAATCAATGAGAAATGTCAAATGAGATATGGAAAATTTTCCATTTGTCATTTCTCAGTTGTCATTTGCCATCGAAGGCGCACAAAGCGAAGCGTTCTCCTGCCTCCTGCCTCCTGCCCCTGCTTCACCAGCCTGTCATTGACTTTTCTGTATGTGTGGCGTAGAAGCGGCCTGCAATTCCCAAGTCTAAAATCCCAAGGAGCCTCCCATGTCCCGTAAATTTTCTTTGTTTATGTCACGCAAGTTTTGTTTGCTGTTAGTTTCGACGTTAGCGACTATTGCGCTGCTTTCCTGTCAGCCGGCGCAAACTCCCACAAATACAGCTGAGAACAAGACCACTCCCGCACCAGCGGAAACGGCGAAGGCTGCGCCGACCGATCTCGAAGCGCTGTCGAATCGCCTGGTAGTTCAGGTTGCCGGCATCAAGGAGGGCGAGATCGTCTTCATCAGTGGAGGCGTTCGCGACCTCGAGCTATTAGAAAATCTCAATACCGACGTGCGAAAGGCGGGAGCTTTTCCACTCTTAACAATCGGCAGCGATCGAATGTTCAAGAAGTACTACGAAGAAGTGCCTGAGAAATATGATTCCCAGGCGCCGGAGCTGGAGCTCAAATTGGCGACCCTGCCTGCGGCCGCGATTATTATCGACACCAACGAGTCGGACGACATTAGCGCCGGCATCCCGCCCGCACGTCAGGCCGCGGTCGGAAAAGCCGGAGAACCCGTCGCTGATATCTACCTCAAGCGCAACGTGCGACAGGTAAGCATCGGAAACGGAATCTATCCAACGGCTTATCGCGCCACGCGATTCGGCATGTCGCAGGACGATCTCGCAAAAACTTTCTGGGAATCGGTGAACGCTGATTACACAGCCATCCAGGCCACCGGTGAAAAAGTGAAAACCGAACTTTCGACCGGCAAGGAAGTGCACATCACGAATCCGAATGGCACTGACTTGAAAGTTAAAATCGAAGGCCGGCCGTTCTTCGTCAGCGATGGAATTATCTCCGCGGACGACGTCAAAAAAGGTGGCCCTGCCGTATCAGTTTATATACCGGCTGGTGAAGTTTTCTGTGCGACCGTTCCGGGGACTGCAGAAGGAAAAGTTGTCGAGACGCTAACTCATTTCCGTGGCAAGGAAGTAAATAATCTGACGTTGACCTTTGCCCGAGGAAAGTTGACAGAGATGACGGGTTCAGGTCCGGGCTTTGCGGATCTTAAAGCCGCATACGACGCTTCAGGCGCCGGCAAAGAGCTGTTTGCCTTTGTCGACTTCGGCATCAACCCGAATCTGCGCATTTGGCCCACAAGCAAACTGGGAAACTGGGTTCAGTCGGGCATGGTAACCGTAGGAATCGGCAATAACGCCTGGGCCGGCGGCGACAACAAGGTCTCCTATGGTCTGACAAACTATTTGCCGGGTAGTACTGTGACTATGGATGGAAAACCGGTGGTGGAGAATGGAGTGTTGAAGTTGTAATCAGCGTGGCTCGCAAGCTGAATAAAAACGAAGGGCAGCAACGTGGTTGC
>JALZOO010000266.1 GCA_030913905.1 Acidobacteriota bacterium | reverse complement strand
TCTGTACGTTGTTGAGGATTGCATAGTCGCCGCAGCCGGGACACCAGCGTACCTCTTGATCAGAAACGAAATCAGCCTTCTTAAGTTGGCCCGGCGGCGGCGCAGCCTTGCCCGCCACCGGCGAACCAGCTTCACTCTCGACTGAGACGGCTTCGGTTATTGGCTGGTTGCCGTTTCCATTACTACCATTGCCACTTGTGCTCATGAATGCTCCTTGGTTTCTAACTCGGCGATTGCTGCTTTCCAGTCTTCCAGGTTGCCAAGCTGAACGGCTTTATCAATGCCTAAATTCTCAAGCAGCATCGCTAGAACGGTAAGTCGCTCATCCTCGTAAGTAAAAATTCCGCCTGTATATTCGATCCTCTCAGGAGCTTGATAGATTCGCCGGTTGAACTCTTCGTGGCTCCAGACGCGGCCCTGGCGTTGAATGTCCCATTCCGTGGGATCGAACCCTTCGTCGTTCATGATGCTAGCGGTCATAAATCTTTTAGCGCGTTCTAATTCAATGTTCCCGAGGTTTACCCGGTCGCTACCGCTCCCGGTTCAGACTTCGTCTGCCTACAAATACTCTTCAACCTTCCGAACAATCTCGCGAATCTGGAAGGGACGGCCTTTAACTTTCGAGAAGGGGACAGCATCAACCAGGTACTTCGCCCGGATCATTGTTGCGAGTTGGCCCAGGTTCATCTCCGGAATTATCACCGTCTCGAATCCAGCGAGTACTTCGCCGAGGTTTTTCGGAAACGGATTCAGATAGCGAAGATGCGCTGCCGAAACACTCTTGCCTTCGATCTGAAGTTTCTCAACAGCGGTGCTGATGGAACCGTAAGTCGAGCCCCAGCCAAGCACCAAAACCTTGCCGGTCTTCTCGCCGAAAACCTCGATGGGCGGAATGTCGTTCGCAACGCGATCGATTTTCTCCTGTCGCAGTTTCACCATTAGATGGTGATTCTCAGGATCGTAATTGACGTTGCCGGTGATGTGCTGTTTCTCAATGCCGCCGATGCGGTGCTCGAGGCCGGGCGTGCCGGGAATCGCAAATGGCCGTGCTAACGTTTCCGGATCGCGCGAGTAGGGCATGAAGTTCGCCGGGTCGGTGGCAAAGGTGACGTCGATCTTCGGCAATGAGTCGATCTCCGGAATGGCCCACGGCTCCGCTCCATTCGCCAGATACCCGTCAGACAAATAAAACACCGGGCTCATATATTTGAATGCCAGGCGCACTGCCTCGATCGCCATGTGGAAACAATCGGCGGGCGTCGATGGCGCAATCACAATCGCCGGACATTCACCGTTTCTTCCCCACACAGCCTGAAAAAGATCAGCCTGCTCCGTCTTGGTCGGCAATCCGGTTGATGGACCACCGCGCTGTACGTTGATAATCACCAGTGGCAACTCGGTCATCACCGCCAACCCGATGGCCTCCTGCTTCAGAGCGACGCCGGGACCGGAAGTTCCGGTCAATCCAATCTGACCCGCAAAACTGGCGCCGATGGCCGCGCAAACTGCGGCGATCTCATCTTCCGCTTGAAAAGTTTTGACGCCAAAACTCTTATGACGGGCCAGCTCGTGCAGGATGTCTGACGCAGGAGTTATCGGATACGAACCATAAAACAATGGCCGTCCCGCAAGCTGCGACGCTGCAACGAAACCAATCGCAGTTGCTTCGTTGCCGGTTATCTTTCGATATTTGCCGGGCGCAATCTGCGCCTTCTTGATCGTGTAGTGGGTGGTGAAAACTTCGGTAGTGTCGGCGAAATTGTAGCCGGTCCTGAGCGCAATCTCGTTTGCCTTGGCCACTTCCGGCTTGTTGGAAAACTTTCTCTTGATCCATTGCAGCGTGTTTTCCATTGGCCGATCGTAAAGCCAGTAGAGCACGCCTAGCGCAAAGAAGTTTTTGCTGCGATCGATTTCCTTGCGCGTAAGTTCAACGTTACCTTTCAACGCATTCATGTTGAGAGTGGTCACCGGCAACTTGTGTACGCGATAGCCGGCCAGCGATCCATCCTCGAGCGGGTTGGAGGAGTAGTTCGCGTACTTCAGGTTTTCGGGAG
>JALZOO010000263.1 GCA_030913905.1 Acidobacteriota bacterium | reverse complement strand
GGGCATTTGACCCTCTTGCCGGCCAGCTCGTCTTTGACCGAGAGCTTCTTGTGGCAAGAAGCGCAGGTAAACGCAATCATGAACTTGCTCCGGGCTCACCAGGGAAAGCTATCCAAGTCGCGGACGGAAAGGTCGATTATAACCTGATGGAGAAGCGTTGCCTATTCGCATGGGTCACGCAAAACCGAGACCGGTGTTAGATCGGCGGCTAGGCCTTAACCAAGCGAAGGCCGCCCGGTGCGGGGGAAGTTAATTGTGGAAAAAAGCGAAATCCCTTGGGTTTTCGCGACGTCTGAAAGGTAACTGCTTTTCCGTCGCCACGAGCACGAAAGGGATTTCGAGTGAAAACTACCATACGCAACCAATTGGCCTCCCGCAAGCAGCAAATCGAGCGCCGGCTCGACAAGGCTAAACTTGGCGATTGTTCCCAACCGATGTTCACCGCGCGCAACATCGACTATGATTTTTCCCGGCGTGTGCGCGGCCTGGCCTATGGCGGCATCGGCGCGTTTCACCTGTTGGCCCGCCGCGTCGGCTTGATCGACGCCATCGACCAGCGCTTGCACGTGCTCAAGATCCATTTGCCCTACCACGATTCCGATCACGTGCTCAACTTCGCCTACAACGCCCTGTGCAATGGCAACTGTCTGCAGGACATCGAGCTGCGCCGCAACGACGCCGTCTTCCTCGATGTCTTGGGCGCGCGCCGCATCCCCGATCCGACCACGGCCGGCGACTTCTGCCGTCGCTTCGACCGGGCCAAGATCCAGCGCTTGCAAGACATCTTCGACGACGTCCGCATCGGCCTCTGGCAACAGCAACCCCAAAGCTTCTTCGACCAGGCCATCCTCGACGCCGATGGCACGCTGGTCGAGACCACCGGCGAATGCAAGCAGGGCATGGACATCGCCTACAACGGCGTCTGGGGTTATCATCCCTTGGTCGTGTCCCTGGCCAATACCCGCGAAGTGCTCAGGATCGTCAACCGCTCGGGCAATCGTCCCTCGCACGAAGGCGCCGCCGATGCCCTCGACCGGGCCCTGGCCACCTGTTTCCGCGGCGGTTTTCGCAAGGTGCTGATGCGCGGCGACACCGATTTTTCCCAGACCGAGCACCTCGACCGCTGGGACGACGACCTGCGGATTCGCTTCATCTTCGGCTACGACGCCAAGGACAACCTCAAAGCCAGCGCCGACCACTTGCCGGAAAGAGCTTGGAAAAAACTGCTTCGGCCGCCGCGCTGGCAAGCCAAGACCGACCCCCGGCAGCGCCCGGCCAACGTCAAGGACCAGATCGTCCGTCAGCGTGGCTTCGAGACCTTGCGCCTGCAAAGCGAGGAAGTGGCCGAGTTCAACTACCGGCCGACCGCTTGCCGCAAGGAATACCGCATGGTCGTCGTGCGCAAGAACATCTCCAAGGAAAAGGGCGAGACGCGCCTGCCCGGCCAGGACGAAATCCGCTACTTCTTCTACATCACCAACGACTGGGTCCCAGAAGCCGACGCGATCGTCCTGGGCGAGCACGGCGCCAATGGCCGCTGCCACCAGGAAAATCTCCTGCAACAACTCAAGAGCGGCGTTCACGCCTTGACCGCACCGACCGACAACCTGGAGAGCAACTGGGCGTACATGATGATGACCGGCCTGGCATGGAACCTCAAAGCCTGGGCCGCGCTGTCGCTGCCCGAAACCGGCCGCTGGAAGGAAAAATACCGGGCTGAGAAGTTGTGGCTCTTGGGCGTGGAGTTCAAGACGTTCATCAACGCCCTGGTGGCCATCCCCTGTCAACTGATCCGCGGGGCCCACCGCCTCATCTTCCGCGTCCTGGCTTACAATCCGCACCAAGCCATATTCTTCCGCCTGGTCGATGCCCTCCGCTGCTGACGACGACCACCCACGCAGTCGGAGTCCGGATGCTCCGATCCCCCACGGCCCCCAAGGCAACAAGTTGCAGAAAGATCGGTGAACCTTGCTTAACAAAATTTGAAATCTACAACCGTCCTCAGGACGGCACGGAGAAAATCCGTCATCGCTGGCGGTATGATTTACAGGGAAAAAGCGCGAGGCCTTCGCTTATTTAAGGGCTAGTGAGAAGGGTCATGAAATAGCTTCTAAGTACACTCCCACGGATGAAAGAGAACGGTTCGTAGCGGAACTCGCCAGAGTTCCGT
>JALZOO010000256.1 GCA_030913905.1 Acidobacteriota bacterium | reverse complement strand
TCAGGGTGCAGAACCCCACGCACACCGGAGTTAAAGGACTTCGGCGAGGTTAAAGGATGATCCTGAGTTGGCAGTTAGATAAAACTAACAAGAGTCAGGGTATTCCTGAGAACCGACTCCCGTTGTTGGATCAACAACTTTTTGCGTAGTGTCTGGGCGTTGCGCTTCGCGCCTCACTGCACGTTGAAAGCGGTCCATGCAACCAACGCTACACACAAAGATGTACGTTGGATTCTTAGTAATGATAAGGGGGCCTGCCCCCGCTCTGAGGTTTTGATGCGCGCGCAGCGCGTCGAGTCAAAGCGCCGTAGGCGCGCAATAGCGGGGTCCCCGCGCGGGCAGCCCGCGTGGGGTGCTTGTTATAGCCCCGGGCGTAAGCCCGGGGATCACGGCCCCACACAACAAATTCGCCGACCCTCGATGGGTCGGCGTTTTTGGTCGACGGAGAAACCTTGAGCTAAACCTCATTCGAAGTCTATAATGCGGCTCCCCAGCACATCAAAATAAACCAGCTCGAGGTTGCGACTATGAAACCCCTTGTCGCCTACAGACTACGTGTCTCCTTTGCTACACGTGTTTGCATCCTGTTTATTACCACGACAGCTTTACTCGTGATGATGGTTTCCGCCCAAACCACGAAACAAGGCTCAACCAAGCGCGGCGTTAGTAAGGCTCGTGGAGAACGAGTTAGCAAACAGCGCAATGAGACTCTCAAAATATGCCAGGGAGTGCCGGTCCCCACGGGGTACGTCGTTGTCGCGTACATGACGTCGTCGGCTTGCCCTCATGGGGCCTACGTACTCAGGAAACAGGATTCATACTCCGAAACGCTGGCGCAGTCCTACGTTAAGCCGAAATCGTCAACGACAAACTCCGCGCCCGCAACAGGAACCAGCGGCAGATCTGTGCCCGCGTCCTCAATGTCGCAGACATCTGACCCAACTCCGCCGGCGGGGGGCTCAACGACGTCAGATTCATTAGTGGATGATCCTTTCGCGACGAGACAAGCGCCAAAGACAGACGCGCAGACGAACAGCTCGTCAACTCAGTTAGCAGCGAATTCGACGCCAGTTCCACCGTCGTCCGGGCCCGGTTCGAGACCGCGCCGCGTTGCAGCATCACAACCGCGGGCGAACCCCGCAGTAGTAGTCGATGATGAACCAGAACGTCCGGCGCGCCCGCCAAGCTGGGCCGGTAACGCACCCATGAGGTCGCCTGTGGTTGCGTCTTCAGGCCCCGCCACGGATCCGGGACCCGAGGAAGTGAGTGAAGGAGATGTTGTCCGCGTTGACACAAGCCTCGTGTCGGTCCCCGTTAGTGTTTTGGATCGTGATGGGCGTTTTATTCCTGATCTGAAGAGTGAAGACTTTACAGTCTTTGAAAATGGTGTCCAGCAGTCGGTCGCGTATTTCGAACCGGCCGACAAGCCGTTCACCGTGGCGCTGCTCCTCGACACGTCGCCGTCCACCCAATTCCATCTCTGGCAAATCAAGGAAGCGGCCATAGCGTTTGCCAAACAACTGCGCCCGCAGGATCGTGTGCTGGTGGTTAGCTTCAATGATCAGGTACTGCTGTTGACCGAGGTAACAAACGACCTGGACGTTATCAGCTCAGTGATTGAGCAGCACGCCAACATGGGCAGCGCTACGCGTGTTTATGATGCAATGCATCTGGTTATTAAGGAGCGTTTGAACAAGATCAAAGGGCGGAAGGCGATCGTGGTGTTCACCGACGGCGTCGACACTGCGAGTTATCAGGCGACGTATCAAAGCACATTGCGCGAAGTGGAAGAGCTGGACGCGTTGATCTATCCGATTCAGTACGACACGACGGACTATCTGCGCGCGATGCAGGGCGGCGGCGGGAAGATCACCGTAGTTACGAGCACGACTAGAGGGCCGTTTGGCGGTACCAGTTCCACCGTTACTTACACTTCACCCACCGTGACTGGTCCTAACGGCGCTCCGCTGCCGGGAGCAACGCAGGCCGACTACGACCGGGCAAATCAATATCTGCAAGAGTTGGCTGCTAAGACGGCCGGCCGTCTCTACCGCGCCAACGATCCGGCGCAACTGGCCCAGGCGTTTTCCCAGATAGCCGAGGAGCTGCGCCGCCAATACAGCCTTGGCTATTATCCGCAAACGGATCCGGGCGGGTATACACAAGCGGGTACTGCCGGATCTTTGCAAACAGGCACGAGTGTCTCTCCGCAAACGGGCGCGAACGCTGGTGAGCGCCGCCAGATTAAGGTTCGAGTAAACCGTCCGAACCTGGCGGTAAAGGCCCGCGACAATTACATACGCTCCGCACCGACAAGCCCTGCGCAGTAGAAACTGCTGTAACGCAAACTTCAGTTTGCGCTGGTTCACTCAAGTTGGAATGTCTCCAGGTCAGGAAGGGGATCTAGCACCCCAGCGGGGATGCCCCGCTGGGGACCCCGCTCTGCCCCGCCCCTGTAACGCGAACTTCAGTTTGCGTTGGTTGGGTAAGACTCAACCAGTTCACAGTTCAAACTCCAGTTTGCGCTGGTTCACTCAACTCAGAATGTCTCCAGGTCAGGAAGGGGGCTTGCCCCCGCTCTGAGATTTGATGCGCGCGCAGCGCGTCGAGTCAAAGCCCCGAGTTGTCGGGACGCAATGCAATAGCCCCCGGGCGTAAGCCCGGGGATCACGGCACCAAAGAACAACAACGCCGACCCTCGACGGGTCGGCGTTTTGGAGTGCGGCGGCGCCGCTTTCGATTCTTAGCTGCTGACTGCTGTTTACTGTTGAATTATGCGGCCGTGAGTTCCGCTTCCAGAGGCTTTTCTTTGGTGAAGCGGCTGACTCCAAGAATACTAAACCCGATAACGTTACCTTCGGAATCCACCCGCTCCATTAGCGCGTCGTGCGCAGTTTCCTTCATGTAGCCCGGAACGCGCTTAAACTGCACTTCCAAATAATCGGCTTCGGCGTCAAACCAAACTGTTACTTTGTCGGCCATAAATCTTGTCCTGCTTTCGGTTGATTTGTTAGGTAGGCCGTAATCACGAATGCATCGTTCTTCTCATATTTAACCACGACGCAAAGCCATTTGCTACCCACAGGCGTATCCGGGTAAAAG
>JALZOO010000241.1 GCA_030913905.1 Acidobacteriota bacterium | reverse complement strand
GAGAACTGCCTGGCTGCTGACATCAGCGAGCTGCGACTGGAAGCGGGCAATGTCATTTGGGCCAACGTCAGCGATCCCACCAGCAGCGACTTCGAAGAGCTGGCCGAAGAGTTTGGCTTCCATCCCCTTTCAATCGAAGATTGCCGCAGTGAGCACCAGCGTCCCAAGATAGAAGAGTTTCCCGGCTATTACTTTATCGTCTTGTATGAAGCGCAGCTTGCGGGACCTAATGATCGGCTCGAGCTTCGCGAGTTAAATATTTTCCTCGGCAAGAACTACCTCGTCACTGTGCACAGCCGCCCGATCAGAGCGATCGGAACGGCGGCGCGCCTCTGGCACGAATGGATGGACCGCTCGGAACAGGGGGCGGGACTGCTCGCGTATCTTTTGATCGATGCGATTGTCGACGACTACCTGCCGTTGCTGGATGTTATCAGCGAGCGAATGGACGATCTCGAGGATTCAATCTTCGGCGAATGGCGCGCCGAGGTCATTGAAGACATCTTCAACATCAAGAAGAAACTTCTTTACCTGCGTCGCTCAATAACCCCGCTGCGCGACGTGTTCAATACGATGCTGCGGCGCGAGCAACCTATCTTTCCGAGAGAGACTCACGTTTATTTTCAGGACGTCTTTGATCATCTGATCCGAGTCGCCGACACCATAGACTCTCTGCGTGACATGCTCAGTTCCACCATGGACGCCTATCTCTCTGTTTCCGGCAACCGGATGAACAAGATAATGAAGCGGCTCACATCCATCTCTACGATTCTGATGTCAGTCACTTTGATCGCCGGAATTTATGGCATGAACTTCATTTTCATGCCTGAATTGAGGTGGCGGTTTGGCTATGTTTACGCGCTTGTTTCGATGGTGGCGGTGGGGTTGGCTCTTTATGTCTATCTGAAGAAAGTGAAATGGATATGAACAACAGATTCGCGCACCACTTCCACCTGCGGAAAGGAAAGAAAGGCGACACTGCGCAGCTTGCGGCGCAGCTTGCTCCGCTCGAAGAGCAGTCAGGGCACGCCAAGACAGAGCTTGGCATCGCTGGGGCTAGTCAGGAACACGGGGCCATTGTGGTTGATAGCGCTTCCGGAAATCTTTCCAAAGACATTATGGAAGGTGGGTACGAGAAAACTCTTTTTGGAATGGAACCTGTGGTTCTTGTGATCCTCGGCGTGATGCTCGCATTTATCGCATTCATCGCCTGGCAAATCTCTCAAATGCCGGCGGAGTAAGTAGAAGGATGAAGGCGGAAGGATGAAGGATGAAAAGAATTAGGAGCTGCATGGCAAGTTCAGGGCTCACGCTTTCATCCTTCATCCTTCCGCCTTCATCCTTTTTTTCACATTGGTCCGGCATCTTTGATTTCGTTGCTTTCATCCAGCGCACCATCCGGCGATGGTCCGGGATCCTGATCGGCGTCTATCGAGTCGGTATCGCTCTCCATGTCTGTCACATCCGCCAGCGTTTTATCGCTTGTAGCTTCCGACTTGCGCTCCTCAAACTCTTCCCTGCTTTTGTCCGCGTCTGCTCGCTTGCTATTTGAGTCCTGCATCCTCGTCCTCCCTAGATGAACCATTGAATCGACACCACCAGCATGACTGCAATTGCCGCATAAACACCGGCAACGACATCATCCATCATGATCCCCATTCCTCCATGGAGCGCCTCAAGCTTACGAGCGGGATATGGCTTAACAATGTCGAAAAAGCGAAACAGAACAAAGGCAACAATTACCAAGGTGGGAGGGCCGACCAATGTCAGCGGCACAGCCGTTAACGCGATCAACTGGCCGGCGACTTCATCAATAACTACCTTGCCGGGGTCTTTGAGCTGAAGCACACGCTCGGTCCTCGAGGCTGCCCATATCCCCGCCAGCGTCACTGTGGCAATAACCAAAAGTTGAACCAGGAGAAAGCCAGTGTCATAAGCGGTTAGCTCTATTTCGGTGTGAGGAAACCAGGCTCTTCGAAGCAGCATGTAACCACCCAGAGCAAGTAGCGACCCCCAGGTACCCGGCGCAAGCGGCAAATAACCGACGCCACACGTTGCGATCGCCAGCGCCAGATAATCTTTTGCCGAGCGAGCGGCCCGCGGTTTAGACACGGCAGACTTGGCCACGATCACCGGAGGATTCAACTCATCGCTGGATTCTTTGACTGGCATAGTGAGCAGTGAGCAGTGAGCAGTGAGGCAGCGAAAGCGGTTACCGCTTACTGCTTACCGCTTACTATCCTTCCCACCAGGTCATATTGCTGCGCTTCTGTAATCAAGACATTTACAAACTCGCCCGGCGCAGGCGCGAACCCTTCCGGCGCGTCATTAATCAACACACAGCCGTCAATGTCAGGCGCCTGTGTTTCCATTCTCCCTTGCCATAGAAGCTCACTCTCGTTTGATTCACCCTCAAATAAAACCCGAACAGTCTTCCCGACGTTCGCCTTATTACGACGCCGCGAAATCTTTGCCTGCTCTTTCATCAGGCTCGCACGTCTCTGTTTCGCTACCTTCGCGTCGACCTTGTTCGGGAGATCGTACGCCGGCGTTCCCTCTTCGTCCGAATAAGTGAAGACACCTACGCGATCGAATTCCACGTTCTTGATAAACGCCAACAGCTCTTCGAAGTCCTCTTCCGTCTCGCCGGGGAAACCGGTGATGAACGTTGTGCGAATGCCGATGTCGGGTACACGAGCGCGTACGCGCGCAATCAAGCGTTCCAGACTTTGGCAGTTGCCGCCGCGTTTCATCAACTTCAAAACATTCTGCGACGCGTGCTGCAAAGGCATGTCTAGATACTTAACTGCCTTCGGTTCCTCAGCCAGGACGTCCAGAAAGCCGTCGCTGATGTGCGTCGGATACGTATACATCACGCGCACCCACTCAATCCCTTTAGTGTGTGACAGCTCGCGCAGCAAATGTGCCAATGCGTCAGCCTTGCCGAGATCCTCTCCATATCGCGAGGAATCCTGCGCCACCAGAATCAACTCTTTTATCCCCTCTTCCGCCAATTGATGTGCTTCGGCGACGATGGAGCCAAAGCGCCGGCTGCGAAAATGGCCGCGCATCTGCGGAATGAAACAAAAAGCGCAGGGACGATCGCAGCCTTCAGCGATCTTGATGAACGCGTAATGACCCGGCGTGGCAAGCACACGTGGAGTGGATTCGTCGTAAAGGTAGGTTGCGCTCTGGTTGCCGAGGGATACCACGGGCAACGAACGGGTGTTGGTGTTTGGATCGCAAACCGCGAGGATGTCGTTTATCTGGCTCGTGCCGATGAAGGCATCCACTTCCGGCATCTCGGCCTTCAACTCATCGCGATAACGTTCGACGAGGCAGCCGGCGACCACTAGTCGCGTCGCCTTTCCGTCCGCCTTCCAGCGCGCCGCTTCAAGGATGGTATCGATCGACTCTTTCTTAGCCGAGTCAATAAAGCCGCACGTATTCACGACGACGGTATCAGCTTCGCTGGCGTCCGCCGTCAACTCATAACCATTTGCCTTTAGGTGGCCCATCATGACCTCGCTATCGACGAGGTTTTTGGGACAGCCAAGACTGATAAATCCGACTTTCTTCATATTTGGTAAAAGCAGAATACAGAAGACAGAATTCAGGAGACAGAATAGAGAAGAAGGGTCTCTCTACTGTCTACTGTCTACTGTGTTCTGCCTTCTGCCTTTTGCCTTTTGCCTTCTGCTTTCTGCCTACTGCCTACTGCCTTCCGCCTTCTTGCGTCTCAAGCTGACTCAGCACCCGCTCAATCTCCTCTATCTCCGCATAGGAAAGTTGCTCACGGCCAAACCTGACGCGGTTGTAAGCTCGTGTCAGCGCCAGCGCCGGTGGTAGTTCGAGGCTGCCGGCAAACTCGAGCGGCGTCAGATGTGGCTCTCGCTGCGCGCCTCGCTGCGCCAGGACAGCCATCAGCCGTTCATAAAAAAGCACCGAAGAAAAGCTCGGCATTTCCTGATTTCGCCGAACACTCAACGCCCGTCTCCAACCAAATCGCCGCGCGCGTGTAGCAGCGAAGATCAAAAGTGCCAGGGCGGCTAAACCGGCAGCGGTAAAAAACCCGGCCGCTTTGTGTCGAGAGATGGCTGCTGTGAGCGTGGCGGTCGTTCGTTCCAGGGAGCGACGAAAGTGGGCCATCTGGTTGCTGAGCGTTGCAGCCAGCGAGCGTTGCTCCTGCTTGTCGTACCCAACTACATACTGAAACCAAAGCAACTCCAGCGCTGCGGCATACTTTCCCATCTGCGCCGCAAAACCCCTGGTGACCGGTGTAGCTCGTCCAGCCGTCGGCGTAGGATCGAATGTGACCCAGGAACGGCTTTCGGGAAAATAGACTTCGACCCAGGAGTGCGCATCGCTCTGTCTGACGGTGTAAGCGCCGGCGGCTTCGTTATACTCTCCAGGCAAAAAGCCATTCACCACTCGTGCGGCAATTCCCTGCGTCCTGAGCATGACGGCCATCGCAGTTGAAAAATATTCGCAGTGTCCTGCTCTAACATTGAACAGAAAATCCGATAGTGGGTCTGGTCCAGTGGCCCGCATTTGCATGCTGTAGCCATAGTCTTGCTGCAGCTGCGATTCAATTGCCCGCGCCACGTCGTAACCATTTCGCGCGTGCGCATTCACCACCATCGCGTTGGCCCGCGCGGCGATTCTTGGATCCAAGTCTTCCGGCAGTTTCAGGTAGCGTTTGAAGCCATCGGAATAACGCAGCCTGTCTCTCTGCAAAGTCGCGGCGTCTGGCTCAGTTAAATCCGACAGCGCCTTGTACATCACCCGATCGAATCCCGGTCTCCGGCTTTGCACGGAGCCTTCGGCGTCTACGCGGACAAACGGAAAACCTCCCTGAATGGCAACCGGCCGAGTGGCCGCAAAGAGAACCGGCGACTCTATCGGCTCCAGGAAAACCGTCTGAATCGTCAGGCGGTTCAATGCTTCCGTTGTTCCCAGTTGGAAGAAACCCTTGTCGCTTGTTCGCTGCTCGGTGCGCCTCGCGTCCGCCGACTTTTTCCAAGCCCGACCCGTAAATTCGTCTAACGCAACGCCGCGCCAGCGGATCTCTCGGCCTGGTTGCGTACCTTCCAGCCGAGTATGCATTACCACCGCATTGTCGCGTTTCAGCTCACCGATTTCGCCGAGTGTGACGCTTTCCGAAAAGCCAATGAAGTTTCCCAGGGCCGGCCCACCGTGCATTAACGCGGCAGCACCTGACCGCGGCACGACAAGAAATAGAGGCAAGGCCAAAACAAAGATCAGCAGCAGAAGCAGAAATGAAACCAGGGGTAAGCGGCTCGCCTCTATGCTTCGCTTGGCGCGTCGAGGAATATTCTTGAAGATTCGAGAATCCGGTGAGACCAGCAGACGCGTCTCAGACGTGGCGATTGTGCGCTTCCCCTTCTGAATCTCGAACGCAATGATGGTTGAGAGTCCGCAAAGCAGGTAAAGCGTGAGCGTAAACAGAAAGGTTGGACTGAAACTCAACCCCGCAGCCAGAAGCACTTCAAAAAAGGAGATAAGGTACAGAAAGACCCAGTCACGATCTTTCTTCACTTGCAGCAGCTTCACCGCAGCCAGAAAACTAATCAGGTGAGCAAGTGCGTTAACGCCGAACCGTCCGGCTGAGTCTCCGGTCGCCTTCTGATACTGCCAGTCGAGTATGAAAAGTGGAACGGACAAGAGCAGCACGACCACCCCGACGCGCTCCGACAACTGCCAGCGCGTTCCCTCCGCTTTCCACGCGGCAATCATTACGACTGCAGAGCACAGGGCCAATCCAACGTGCAGGCCTCCGGCCAGAGCGAGCGCCAGCATTGCTGAGCCGACCATTGCGTAAGAGGACGCTCGAAAGTATTTGTCGAAGGTCATGCTCTTTCAGTCGTCAGTCTCCAGTCTCCAGTCATCGTGCTCGCTCCTGCCTCCTGCTCCTGCCTCCTGCTACTGCCTCCTGCTCCTGCCTCCTGCTTCCTGCTCCTGCTCACTGCTGACTGCTGACTGCTGACTGCTTACTGC
>JALZOO010000222.1 GCA_030913905.1 Acidobacteriota bacterium | reverse complement strand
ACCGCTCAGCAAGCGTGCTATTTCGTTCACACTGTTACGACCATCGCAGTTTTTCCAAACGAGTGCGGCTGTCTCGTTCAGACAATGTGCCTGGTCCGTTTCCTGATCATAAACAAGAGTTTCGTCTTCAAGTTCTTTGACGATTAGAGACGACTGTCTGGCGAGGGGTAGTGCTTTCATCGGGACCTCCGGTATTTAATGTCGGTTCAGCTAAAACGTTGGGCAAGAACGCTGGCTGGATAGTCAGTGGTTCGTTGGTTTAACGAACGATACTCATCCTTCCTAAAACTGTCAATACCCAATTTTTACCAAGTTGCCAGCAAAAAGTGCGGGTCAGACACTAACGTGAGTCCTACGTTTGCCAATCTTTGACCAGTTGCAACAAGTACTGCTATTTTCAGGTCGAACTCGTGACCGCTAAAACCTCAATAAATGCAAAGCTTTCGGCTACGGTCCCTGCGGTCGTGGCTGGACTTGAGAGGCCAAACGCCCCCCTCAATGGATTTTCTCCCGGCCTGAACCCACCGCTGAAGTGGGCGGGCGGGAAACGCTGGTTACTGCCCTATCTTCGCCCGCTTTGGTTGCCACATCTGGCCAGCCGTTACGTCGACCCGTTCTGCGGAGGTCTGGCCATTCCGCTGGGACTGAGGCCCAAAGAAGCTCTGTTGAATGACGTCAATCCGCACTTGATTAACTTCTACACACATCTCCAACGCGGGCTCGAGTTAACCATCGAGACGCAGAACGAAGCAGAGAATTACTATCGTCATCGCGCACGGTTTAATGAGATCATTAGAAGCAACCAATGGAACTCCGCGGAGGCGGCACAAGTTTTCTATTATCTGAATCGAACTTGTTTCAACGGTCTCTGCCGCTTTAATCAGAATGGCGAATTTAACGTGCCGTTCGGTTCTCATAAGACCATAACTTACGATCGCGAGTTCTCGCAGTTCCGGGCGGCGTTCAGCAATTGGACTTTTAGCGCCGGCGACCTTGCATCAGTTCCAATAGAGGCTGACGATTTCATCTACGCCGATCCACCATACGACGTTGAATTCACAACCTATAGCGCCGGCGGTTTTAGTTGGGGGGATCAAGTGAGAACCGCGGAGTGGTTGGCTGCGCATCGTGGTCCCGTCGTACTCTCGAACCAGGCAACTCCGAGGATTATCAAGTTGTACAAGAAATTAGGATTTGAAATCAGCTACCTTGCCGGCCCACGCAGGATTAGTTGCACAGGGGATCGCTCGGCGGCGAAAGAAGTTTTGGCAGTTAAGAATGTCTAATGGAAAGAGCGTGGGCGATCGCGCTGTTGAATTTGAAGGGACCACTACCATGTGGGACTGTACACTTAATTGCCGCGTTCACGCGGCAGCCCGAAGGGTTATAGGCCAGCCGTTTTACGGCTGGTGTTTTCGCGGTCTAGACTTTTTGCAGGCCGCTTTAGCGGCCTTACATCACTCGCGATATGGAAGGCCGTTGAAACGGCCTGAATGTTTCTTCAGTGGTTGAGTGACCAGCCGTAAAACGGCTGGCCTAATTGCCCTGCGGGCCGACCGCCTGAAGGCGGAATGTCACTCAGCGCCCTTTTGTACCTCAATGCAAAAAACCAACTGGTTAGCCGACCTAATTTATTCTGCCGGAAACTTTCAAAGCGGAGTTGGACTCCTGTGCGACAATGGCGGCGCAATTACCGGCATTGCCACACCCGAAGATGACTCAGCAATCAAGCTCCATGATCGAGCTGTCCTTCCCGGCCTTATCAATGCCCACTCGCATGCGTTCCAACGCGTAATCCGCGGGCGCACCGAATACCGCTCGACAGATGAGAAAGACAGCTTCTGGACCTGGCGCGAAATGATGTACAGCGCCGCCGCGCGGCTGACTCCGGAAGACGTTTACGATGCATCGCGCATGGCCTTTCTCGAAATGGCCCTGAGCGGAATCACCTGCGTAGGAGAATTTCATTACCTGCATAACGCCCCGGACGGACGCCCGTATGAAGATGCGAACCTTCTGGCGAAGCAGGTCGTTCGTGCTGCGAATGATGTCGGTCTGCGTATCGCCCTGTTGCGTGTCGCCTATGCACGGTCGGGTCATGAGACGGAAATTAATCCGCGACAAGCTCGGTTCATCGAAAGTGATCCGGAGGTTTATCTTAAAAACCTGGAGAGGTTGATAACAGATCTGGACTCAGGCGACGATGAGCGAGGGCAAGCCCCCTCAGCCTGGGTTGGTGTGGCGCCGCATAGTGTCCGTGCTGTTCCCCTCCCGTATTTGCGCGAAGTTGTGAACTCTGCCAATGAGCGGCAGCTCCCAGTTCACATGCACGTAGCTGAGCAACCGGCTGAAGTTTCTGCCTGCATTCAAGAGTACGGCAGATCGCCCGTCGCATTGTTGGAAACTGAAGGGCTGCTAAGCGAACGATTCACCGGTGTGCATGTGATTCACGTCACACCCAAGGCCATCGGTATGCTGGCGCGCTCCGGCGCGATGGTCTGCGCGTGCCCAACCACGGAACGAAATCTTGGCGATGGGATAATTCCCGTTGATAGCTTTTTTAACGAGAACGTACGCGTGGCGTTGGGAACTGATAGCCACGTTGAGATCGATCTGCTCGAGGACGCGCGGGAGTTGGAGTATCACCTCAGACTTCAGAAGTTGGAGCGAGCAGTGCTCGACAAAAGTGCGACTCGCAATGAAGGCGAGACGCGAGACACGAATTCAGATGGAACGGAGACTGAGGCCAAGCATTCAGGGCTGGCAGCACGCCTATTCGATTGTGCCACTGTCAATGGCGCCGCAAGCTTGGGAGCGCCAGGTGGTGCGCTCAACCCAGGCCGTCCAGCAGACTTCTTTACCGTCGATCTCAACGATCCTTCTATTGCAGGTGCTTCAGAAAACGACCTGCTTCCCAGCATCGTTTTTTCTATCTCAAGGACTGCGATAAAGGATGTGGTGGTTGGTGGGAAGCGCATTGTTGAGGATGGCAGACACGCTCAGCAGGAAGAGATCGTCTTGAAGTTTAAAGCCCTGCAGAAAAGATTGTGGGGGTTAGGAAGAAGCGGGGGCAAGCCCTCCTTCCCAACCTGAGAGCCTATGAACTCGCTCGGTTGCTCTTACCTTGAAAGCCATTTTGACGAGGACCAAGACTCGACATTAAAGAGCTCGTGGTCAGGAAGGTGGGCTTGCCCCCGCTCTTCTTGCCTCACTATCGAAGTTTGATGAATACTCAGAAAACACTCGCCGAACTTGTCGCCATTGATTCCGTCTCAGCGCGATCGAATGCAGAGATTGCCAACTATCTTGTGCGGCGATGCGAAGCGCTGGGACTTCAGGTAAAGCGCTTTCCCTACACCGACGACAACGGCACTGAGAAAATAAACTTGATTGCGCTTGCCGGAGTTAGTCTTTCCGACAAGCCCCAGGTTGAGTTGGCACTGGTTGGTCATACCGATACCGTTCCCTACGATCCGAATTGGAAAGAGGCTCTCAATCTCACCGAAAGCGAAGGAATGCTTTTCGGGCGCGGCGCCTGCGACACAAAAGCATTTATTGCGGCGGCGCTATCGGCCGTTGCCTCGGTTGATCTCAAGAACCTGGCGCGACCCTTAGCACTCGTCTTCACAGCCGATGAAGAAATCGGACTTATAGGCGCGAAGCGACTGGCGGAAGCCAGGGCTTTGAATGCGCGTTACGCAATCGTTGGCGAGCCGACATCGCTGCGGCCGATGCGCGCCGGTAAGGGATATTGTTTGGCGGAAGTGACAATAAAAGGTCGAGAAGCACACAGCGCTTATCCGGCACTCGGTTCGTCGGCCATTCTGGCTGCGGCGCGTCTAATCACTCGAATAGAGGGTGTCGCCGATCAACTTCGCGCTGAAGAGCATTCGGCCTTTGAGCCACCGTTCACGACTCTGAACGTCGGTTTGCTCAAAGGCGGTACTGCAAAGAACGTTATCGCGGGTGAGTGTCGCTTCACACTCGAATGGCGTCCAATACCGGGACAGGGACCGGAACGTCTTCTGGATCTGCTGTCTTCCGCAATCGCGGAGGAGAGACAAGCAGATGGCGACTTCGTTTGCGAAGTGGATGCCGCGCGAGCTGACGAAGGTTTTGAAACCTCGCCGGATTCGGTGCTCGTTAAGCTGCTCGAACAACTGACATCGCTCAACTCGGGAACGGTTGCATTTGGCACCGAGGCCGCACAGATGACTCAACTGGGCGCGGAATCTGTGGTTTTGGGACCCGGTGACATCCGTGTTGCGCATCGAACGGGTGAATTCGTCCCGGTCGATGAGCTGGAGAAGTGCGTTCAAATACTGAAGCCTGCAATCGAATCGCTTTGCCGATAGGATGTAACTTGCCTCAAGCCCTCGACGCTCGGGCTAAGATCCTGCCAGCCAAGGTGCTCAAGGTCAGGCAACTGCGAACTGATTTGTTCCATCGGAACTGTTCATTAATAATTAACGGGTCAAATATGCGTGCAATTCATAACAAGCTCCTAATTTCGTTGGTCTTCATTCTGTTGGTGAGTGGCATTACCGGCGTTAATGCTCAATCGCCAGTGTCGCAGGTATCGCCGCTGACCACTCGCGAAATGGTCGCGCTCGTCTACGAATTACCACGGCATCCTGAACGGCGCGATGACATCGTCGAAGAAATCCGCAAACGCGGCATTGGATTTCGGCTCACCGACGGCATGCGTTCACTCGTCGCCAGCAAAAGCGGTAACGACGTTCTGCTTCGCCGCACGCTCGAGGAGGCGGAACGCCGAAGAGTAAACCCTGCTGCGGCTTCGCTGCCGGCTGAAGCGGAAACGAATGCCCTCTTGGATCGCACGCGAGTCGCGACGTTGGGTGCCGCGGCCGCTATGCCCGACTTCCTAGTCAAGCAGTTAATCAGGCGCTCTCGTGCCTTTGGCACAACTAACAACTGGATTCAGCAGGACAACCTGACTATTGCGGTTGGTTATCGCGCGAATGGGGGCGAGGAATACAAGGTGTTGGCTGTGAATGGAATTCCCGCCAGCCAGGAGACAAGACGCAGCCGCGATTACAGCAAGGACGTGGACCCTGGAACTACATCGAGCGGCGTGGAATATATCTCGGCCGTGGCTGATGTTTTCAAACCGACAACACAAACTACATTCAAGCCCGTCGATACTGACATGATCAGGGATCGCCGCACGTTGGTCTATGAATACGAGGTGAAGAAGGCTTTCTCACAACTTACGTTGAAGTCGGGGGATAGTGCGCCTGCCATCGTAGGGTCGCGAGGGCGCATTTGGATTGACCGGGAAACTAATCGCGTTCTGCGTTTCGAGCAGATCGCAACCGAGATACCTCCCGACTTCCCGATCACGGCTGCCAGTAGTCTGATCGATTACGACTGGGTGATGATCGGCGAACAAAACTATCTGCTGCCCACCCATTCTCAAATTCTGCTAACCAGCGTAAACCGCAATATGGTTGTTCAGAGCCGCAACGAGATTCGCTTTCGTGGCTATCAGAAGTTTGGCGCTGAGCTAAAGGTGATAGATGAGATCGATGAAAAAGACTTTCCGCCTGAGAAGCCGTAGTTCGCTCTTCGCTTGTGCGCTCGCCAGCTTGTTAACCATTCTTTGTTTGAGTCATTCGACTGCTCTAGGACAGGCGAAGCCTGACAAGGATTACCTGGTTTACGTTCTTTCCGAAGCTGCCGACAAAATTTCGCTGGTGAGGTTTGGACCAAACGGCGCTCAGGTCGATCATGAGTTGCCCACAGGTGATATGCCGACCGACATCGATGGTCCACACGGAATTGTAATCTCGCCGGATAAGCAGTTCTATTACGTTTCACTCGCCCACGGGCGTCCTTTTGGAACAGTTTGGAAGTATTCAACTAAGGACGACCGCGTTGTCGGCCGCACAACGCTCGGTTACTTTCCCGCGACGATGGACGTTTCCGCTGACGGCAGTCTGCTTTATGTAGTCAACTTCAACCTGCATGGCGACATGGTGCCTTCTACGGTTTCAGTTGTAGCTACTGAACCAATGCTCGAAGTCGCGCGGCTTAAGACATGTACCATGCCTCACGGTTCGCGGCTCAACTCACAGGGGACCAAACATTATTCGGCCTGCATGATGGACGACATGCTGGTCGAGATCGATACCCACACAATGAAGGTGTCGCGCCATTTCATGCTCACCAAAGGCCGCGAGATGGGAATGAGCGGCCCCCCGAATATGGAGACCGCAGCCAGTAGCCCGAGCTTTAGGGAATCCGGAAAGCCGAAAGATACGGGCGTGAAACACGACATGGGTGGCCATGGGATGGAACATCCCAAACCCGGCGACATTTCATGTTCGCCTACCTGGGCGCAACCTTCTATTAACGGCTCGTCTGTTTTTGTAGCTTGCAATAAGTCTAGCGACATCGTTGAGGTAGACACCGCGACCTGGCGAACGACTCGACGCATCGCCGCGCGACCCGGTGTCTATAATCTCGCGACTACGAAAGATGGAACGCGTTTGCTGGCGACGAACAAGCGCGACCAATCAGTGTCAGTAATAGACATCAAAAGTGGTCAGGAACTCGCCCGAATTCCGACGCGACGAAAAGTTTTGCACGGCGTGGTTGTTTCACCTGACGATCGTTATGCGTTTGTTACCGTCGAAGGCATCGGCGCGGAACCAGGCACCGTTGAGATAATTGATCTCACTACCTACAAAGTCGCCGGCAGTGTCGATGTTGCTCAGGAAGCTGCGGGAATTGATTTCCTACGAATTGAACCCGCCAGGTAAGACCTCTTTTCACCCCCCCCTACACAACCGCTCGAAGTGCCCAACCCCGTCTACATCCGTAGACACGACTATCCTTTTGTTCGCAACTTTCGAAATGAAAGGCTTCTTGCTGGTCGCCAATCTTGCGCACGTTCATCACATGCAAAACGGCGTAAACGGGTACGGGCATTGCTTTGCTTATTTTCAATCCGAAGCAGTTTGCAGTAAGGAGACTCCCGAATGAAGCCCAGAATTTTAGTCGTCGATGACGATGAAGCCATCACTCAGCAGCTCTTTTGGACTCTGAGCGACGACTACGAGGTGGTGACCGCAAACGACATGCAAACTGCGGTGCGTCGGGCCATGATTTACGAACCCACGGTATCCATTCTCGACCTACACTTTCCTCCCGAGGCTGATTCGCCAAACGTAGGCCTGCGCATTCTCGAATACATCAAGGCCCACGTTCCTGAGTCGAAGGTCCTCGTCATCACCGGCGCCAGCGGTATTGAAACTCGCAAGGCGTGCTATGCAGTGGGCGCCGACGAATTTTTGGGTAAGCCCTTCGACACTGAGCAACTGCTTGCGGCGATGCGCCGAATGGCTCCGCGCTCGCTGGATCTCGCCTAGCCACACCCTCACGCCCGTTACTGACTTCTCTCGATCCGTCTGCGATAATGACGGTCTCGCATTAGCCAACTTCAAATTAGACAGCCGGCAACTGCAACTCCTGAGTTACAGTTCCACGGATGATGACCGAATGAGCGAAGCAGCCGACAAGGTAGTCGGGGTTAGTGAACTCCCCGTGTTTCCATTAGGAGTCGTTTTGTTTCCAGGTGTCCCGCTGCCGCTGCACATTTTCGAACCGCGCTACCGGCAAATGCTAAATGACATCCGCGTTAGCAATAATCTCTTCGGCCTTTCATATTTTGACGCGTCCACTTCCGACAAAGAGGTTCCACCGGTCGGAACTATCGGCTGCGTAGCGGAAGTGACCGAAACGCAACCCTTGCCGGACGGGCGGTTTAACATTCTCACGGTAGGCATAATTCGATATCGCATTGACGAATATGTCGAGCGAGGCGACCAGTATCTCGTGGCCCGCGTCAGTTTTTTCGAGGACGAGGATGAGGACAACGAGCTGCTGCGCGAGAGTTCGCACGAAGTAGCTGAAAGCTTCACTCGCATTGCCAGGGCAGTACGCATAATCAACGATGAGCGGGCCAATTTGCCTGACATCACCGATACGGAGCCGCAACGCTTGTCGTTCCTGGTGGCCGCGGCGATGGAAGTTGACGCGGAAGTAAAACAGGAACTGCTCGAACTAGGGCGAACATCTGAGCGCCTGGATCGCTTGCGCGACATGTTGGGCCAGGCCCTTTCAAATTACGAAGAGCGGGCACGCGTACATGAGCTGGCAAAGGGCAATGGACACAGCGGCAGAAAGATCGAGTTGGAGTAGGAGAAACCTCCTTGGAGTGCGCTGGGCCGGGCGCCGCTTTGGCCAGCTTTGGAGTGCGGCGGCCTGGCGCCGCTTTGGTCACCGGCTTGACGCCGCGATATCGATAAGCATCTTAACTACGAAGGGGCCAAGACGTGCGTCAACCGACCAAAGCGGCCGCCCGCCGCTGCACTCCAAAGAGATGCTAGTAGGTAAACTTCGTGATATCTCCTGCAAATAACACCAATGAACTTCATGTCACCGTCCTATTCTTCGGGGCTGCGCGCGATGCTGTGGGCCACGGTCAGGTAGAGTTGGTTTTGAATGGCGCTCCAACCGCAGGCAATGCGATGAACGAGATTCTGGAAACATATCCAGAGTTGCGCCGTTTTGGCCGGTCGCTTTTGCTTGCCGTCAACCAGGAATACGCGCGTGCCGATCAAGTCGTTCAGCGGGGCGATGAACTTGCTGTATTTCCTCCAGTGAGTGGAGGAGCTGTTACCGAAGCCGCTGAGACACATGGCCACAAAGATTTTTTTGAGTTAACGACTGAACCAATCGATGTTGGAACCATCGCCCGCCGAGTCGTATTACCTGAATGTGGAGCGACGGTTACGCTGGATGGCTACGCGCGCGAATGGACGCGCGGACGGAGGACGTTGTACCTGGTCTACGAAGCCTACCCGCCAATGGCTCTGCGCGAGTTGGAGCGTCTCGGGCGTGAAGCTCATAAACAATTTGAGATAGCCCACATTGGTATCACCCATCGGACGGGCCGGCTGGAGATTGGCGAGACGAGTGTCGTCATCGCGGTCAGCGCACCGCATCGAGCCGCCGCATTCGCTGCTTGCGAGTGGGCTATTCGCGAACTAAAACGCACGGTCCCGATTTGGAAAAAAGAGATTTTTGAGGATGGTGAGGTCTGGGTTGAAGGCGAGGGTGCAAGCAAGGAATCGAGTAAATAGGGGTATCGCCAGCCGCAGCAACAGACTTGCGGCTCTCGGGATTGTGGCGCTAGTCTAAGGGAATCATGAGTACCACTTTCTCATTCGCACAGATTCTCGAGCTAAGTGTCGATGAACGCATTCAACTTGCTCAAGACATTTGGGACAGCATCGCTGCGATGCCAGAGGTGCTTTCTCTTACGGAAGAGCAGCGTGAGGAGTTAGATCGTCGCTTGGCCTCCTATGAAAAAAATCCAGATGAAGGAATGCCATGGGAGGAATTTAGGAAACAGCTCGGCCTCACATGAATCGCCCGCTGATCATCCGACCCGAGGCTCAAATAGACATCTCAGAAGCCTACAGTTGGTACGACGAACGCAATGAAGGGCTCGGTCTACAGTTCGCAAAAATAACTGACGCCTGTCTCGAATCAATAAGACGCAATCCGCAGAGATATCCAAGGGTCTACAAACACATTCAGCGCGCACTGCTAAAAAGATTTCCTTTTGCAGTTTTCTTCCTTGTGCGCAGTGAAGCGATCATCGTTGTTGGATGCATCCACGTTCGTCGAAGCCCAAGACTTTGGAAGAAACGTCTATAGCTACCCTCGCGTAATTAAGCAGGCGCGTCTTCCGTTTCCTCGTCCGCCGCTTCCACCAGTGACGCGCTGGTTACTTTGTCGCTGTCCTCAATCTTGATCAATCGCACACCCTGCGCGCTACGACCCGTCTTGCGAATTTCGCCGGCCTCCAGGCGAATCAGTTTCGCTTGCTGCGTGATGATCATGATTTCCGACTCTGCGTCTACGGGGAACACGGCCACTACTTTGCCGGTCTTGTCGGTTGTTTTCATGTTAATCACGCCCTTCCCACCTCGCGCCTGCAGACGGTAAGTCGTGATGGGGGTTTGCTTGCCGTATCCCCGCTCCGATACTGACAGCATCTTTTCATTATCGTCAGCGGAAACCGGGCAAACTGAAACCACGTAATCATCCGGGCGAAGGTCGATGCCTCTTACTCCGCGTGTCGCACGGCCCATCGGGCGGACGTTCTTTTCATCGAACCGGATCGCCAGGCCGTTGTGGGTGGCTATGAAGATTCGCTTGGTTCCATCAGTCAACACGACATCCAGCAATTGATCTCCATCGTCGACGTTAATTGCGATAATTCCGTTTGACCTGATGTTCTGGAAATCCGCCAACGATGTTTTCTTGATCACGCCCTTGCGTGTGACCATGACGACGTAGCGACCTTCTAAAAAGTCGCGTACCGCCACCACGCCGGCCAGCTTTCGGTCGGAAGGAATGTTGATCAGATTAACTACGGCCTTTCCACGTGCGGAGGCCGCAGCATCAGGAACCTCATGGACCTTCAACTTGTAGACCATGCCGTCATCCGTGAAGATCATGATGTAGGCATGAGTCGAGGCGATGAAAAGGTGCTCAACATAATCACCGCCTTTTGCGGCAGCGCCAAAGCGTCCTTTTCCGCCACGACCCTGTCGCTGATAAGTAGTGATAGGTGTTCGTTTGATGTAGCCGCTGTTGGTAACGGTAATGGCCACATCTTCATCGGCAATCAAGTCCTCGATTGAAAACTCGACGCCTTCATCGACAATTTCCGTGCGCCGCTTGTCGCCAAATTCCTTTTTTACTTCTTCCAACTCATTGCCGATCACTCTTCGTAGAGACCTCTCATTTCCGAGAATCTCCTCCAGTTCCGCAATCAGCTTGATGATTCCTTCATACTCGTCCGTGATCTTCTGGCGTTCCAGCGCAGACAGGCGGCGCAGCTGAAGATCGAGAATCGCCTGCGCTTGCAGTTCCGAAAACGCCAGCCGTTCCATTGTCTTCTGCATTTTTCCCAGATAGGTCTTGAGCGCGACGTCTGAAGGCGCCCCCTTCCAGGTTTTCACCTCGCTCATCGTCTTCATTTGTCCGGTGAGCCACTGCCGCGCTTCGTCAACCGAACGCGAGTTACGAATCAGCGTGATAATGTAGTCGAGCGTGTCAATCGCCTTGGTCAAGCCCTCGAGGATGTGGGCCCGCGCCCTGGCCTTTCGCAGATCGTACTCTGTTCGCCGGCGAACAACTTCGCGACGAAAGTCGACGAAGCACTCAAGCATCTGCTTGAGATTCAAAACGCGCGGCTGCCCGTTTACGATTGCCAGATTGATCACGCCAAACGACGACTGCATTGGCGTCAGCTTGTAGAGCTTATTAAGGACTACCTGTGGTACGGCATCCCGTTTCAACTCAACGACGATGCGCATACCTGTGCGGTCGGATTCATCGCGAAGATCGGAAACACCATCGAGCTTTTTCTCATTGATTAATTCGGCGATGCGCTCGATCAGTCGAGCCTTGTTTACCTGGAATGGAATTTCCGTAATCACGACCGCATCGCGTTCCTGGGCGCCGCGTCCAATCCGATCAATCCCGGCGCGTGCCCGCATCTGTATGATTCCGCGACCTGTCAGATACGATCTCTTAAGCTCATCCCCACCGTAAATGAACCCTCCGGTTGGAAAGTCGGGTCCGGTTACGATTTTCATGAGATCTTCGACGTCTACATCCGGGTTGCGCAAAAGCGCCAGGGTCGCATCAACGACCTCGGTCAGGTTGTGAGGTGGGATCTTGGTGGCCATGCCCACCGCGATTCCGTCTGATCCATTGATCAGGAGATTTGGAATACGTGTCGGCAAAACCTTTGGCTCGCTCAGCGACTCATCGTAGTTTGGCTGAAAATCAACAGTCTCCTTTTCCAGATCGGCCAACACCACATTGGTGACGCGCGCCATGCGTATTTCCGTATAGCGCATCGCCGCCGCAGCGTCGCCGTCAACAGAACCGAAGTTTCCCTGCCCGTCGACGAGCGGGTAACGCATCGAGAAATCCTGGGCCAGCCGCACGATGGTGTCGTACACAGCCGTGTCGCCGTGCGGATGATATTTACCGATGACATCGCCGACGATGCGTGCGCTCTTTTTGTAAGCCTTGTTGTAAGTGTTGCCGAGCTCGTGCATGGCCCAAAGCACTCGCCTGTGAACCGGCTTGAGTCCGTCGCGCACGTCTGGAAGCGCACGGCCAATGATTACGGACATCGCGTAATCGAGATACGAGCGCCGCATCTCGTCTTCGATGTTTATATGATTGCGTTCAGAAGTTGTTTCCATCCCATTGGCCTTTCCAGTACAATCCGCCCGCCGTGGGCTTTTTATAGACTTTGCGTCGGCGCGCAGCACGAGCGTCAAAGCACTTGCTTACTTATCGAAATCTGTTCTGAAGTGGAGCTGTTTTCGCGCCGGATTATCTCGTTAACGACCACCTGTCAGATGACTCTTGGGCAGAGTAAAAAGTAAGCGTTATTGTAGCCCGAGAACGGTGTTTTTGGCAAACGGAAAACGACGGGAAACCCTAATAAAATCAATGGCTTCCCACCCTCGTCGAGGCTTGGATTTTCCTGCTTTTCGCAGCTTGAAAAAGTGTGGGGTCCGATAGATATCGCGCGGGCGGGAAAGTGCTGAATCTTCACATGCCGGAACGAGAGAAACATAAGCGGATTAGAGAGCGGCTGGAATTGAAGTTGCCGGTCCGCGTGCATTGTCGAGAGACCGGAGATTTTGAGTGGAATGAAATCACACGTTTAATCGATGTAACACCCTTCGGCGCCGGCTTCACCCTTAAACACCCTGTTGAAAAAGGCCGCTTGCTGCACATGACTATTCCCATGCCGCGGCAGTTGCGTGTGTTTGATCACGTTGAAGATCAATATCGCGTTTGGGCGCTGGTCCGTTACGTCAAGCCGGTCGTCGTGGCTGGAAGTGGCAGCACGGTCTTTGAAGTTGGGGCGGCGTTCATCGGGAAGCATCCTCCGCGAAGTTATGCGGAAGATCCTGCAAGACGCTACGACATTGGCGGCAGGACCGCGGAGAGCCTGAGCATAGCGGAAGATTGGATTCCCCAATCCGCGTCCGCAGATAAGAGAATCCATACGCGACATAATATTCCGGTCGACATGCGTGTTGAGACGTTCAATGACAAGGGCGAGGTGGAGCACAGCGAACAGACGGTGGCAGAGAATATCAGTGAAAAGGGCGCCTCGATCTACACTACGCTTCAACTACCGATTGGCAGGTTTGTCCGGCTCACCAGCGAGCAGTATAAATTGACCGTGCATGCGGCGGTTCGTGGATGCAGCATGGGACCGTCAGGCGTGGCGAGAATTCACGTCGAGTTTGTCGATCGGGAGTGGCCCCTCTAGCTCCGCAGTTGAAAGGACCCACCGTCATTAGTAATCTGCTTACGAACCATGGCCATCCCCCGCAAACAAGTAAACAACGCTCAAAATTTGGCGCAAGAGCAATCACCAACGCGACCAAAACCACGTGAGGCTGTCCTGCCTCAATGGGCACTCAATCTGATTAGGCCGATACTCGGTGTCTTCAGTCGTGTTTTCTGGCGCCTCGAATACAAGGGCGTTGAAAACGTTCCCGCCCACAGCGGAGTAATTGTTGCCGCCAATCATCAGAGTTATGGCGACCCGGTTTGGCTTTCCATTCCCATCAGGCGACCCATCCGTTACCTCGCCTGGAGCGAGGCGTTTTCGTGGCCGGTGGTCGGGAAGGCGATCGGGTTAGTGGGGGCCTGGCCGCTGCAAATTGAAGGCAGTGATCCGGCGGCAATTCGTCGTTCAATAAACTGGCTTCGCGATGATGGCGTGGTCGTGATTTTTCCGGAGGGCGGTCGCGGGCTTCCGGATGGCTCGATGATACGAATGAAGGGCGGCGCAGTGAGAATGGCCCTGGAAGCCGGAGTTCCTATTCTGCCCGTGTCGATCCGGGGCGCGAATAGGGTTTGGCCTTCAAATCGATTGCTACCCCGTCTGGGCAAAGTGGAGATTACTTATCATCCCCTCCTCCACGTCGAGCAGCGTCCCGGTGAAGAGACTCGCGCATGTGCGCGTCGCGAGACAGAAAAGCTTGCTGAGATTATTCGTTCGGGGTTGTAGAAGAGCGGCCGAGCAGTCAACCCGTCCCTAAGACACGCATCATTGACTGGTGAATTAGTCCGTTGGTCGCCAGAACCTTTGGTGAATCGAGGTCAAGACCTGCACCGTGGAAATCGGTGACGCGCCCGCCCGCTTCTTCGATCAGGAGCACACCCGCGGCCACATCCCAGGCCTTCAAACCTTCTTCCCAAAAACCATCAAATCGTCCGCAAGCAAGGTAAGCGAGATCCAGCGATGCCGAGCCGTCACGCCTGACCGCCTGGGCTTCCATTGTGAAGTTTGCAAAGTGACGCGCAAAATCCGGTCGCTCACGGACGTCGTAGGGGAAACCTGTGCAGAGCATCGCGCTATTCAGGTCGTCAACCGCGGATACCTTAATTGGCCGGTCGTTCAGTGTTGCTCCCTGTCCGCGCTCAGCTGCGAACATCTCATCGCGTGTCGGGTCGTAGATCACTCCCAATTCCAGAACGCCGTCGCGCTCGAGCGCGATTGATACGCAAAAACAAGGGTAGCCGTGGGCATAGTTGGTGGTGCCGTCGAGTGGGTCGATGATCCATTTCGAATCATTTCTTCCACGCACTACGTCAACTCCTTCCGTCGCTCCTGATTCCTCAGCCAGAATCGCGTGGCGCGGATAGTGAGATTTGATCCGTTCAATGATCAATTTTTCGGAGGCGAGGTCAGCCTCCGTGACAAGATCGATATCGCCCTTGTTCGAGACTTGAAGCGCTCGTCCCCGTCGGTCGGCAAGTATATGGCCGGCATCGCGCGCGGTTTGAATAGCAAAGGTAAGCAAACATGCACTCTCTTTTACTTGAACTTGATCGCGCCGGAAGAATAACGCAAAACTTGCGTTGCTTGCGAATGCTGGTTTTGGCAGCGCCATAAGTTTTTTTTCAGTTACGACGTACTGAAATGGTCGGGCCATTGACTTGCCGCTCTCCAGCGTTATCCTACTCAATCAGTTTTACGCACACGTCACTCGGTATCAGAACCGGGAGCGTAGCGACCGGGTCGCCTCTAACCCAAGAGGACTGTATTTTGGGCCTCCGTAGCTTCTGTCCAAGCAGACCCGGTCGCTACGCTCCCGGTTCTGATACCGCTACACGCACTTGTTAATAACGGCGCCGCAACGAATATGGAAAAAGTAAATCTGACCGAAAAGTTGTCTCTCTTCCAAGACTACTGGAACCCGCGCATCGTCGGTGAGCTAAACGGCCAATACCTGAAGCTGGTAAAGTTTGAAGGTCCATTTACATGGCATCATCACGAGACGGAAGACGAGATGTTTTTGGTGGTAAAGGGACGCTTTCGTATGGAGTTTCGCGAGAATGATAACGGCGACAGTCAGTCCAGAGAGATTTGGATTGAAGAAGGCGAATTCATAATCGTTCCCAGGGGAGTTGAACACCGGCCCGTCGCCGACGAAGAAGCCCATGTGCTTTTGTTCGAACCCGCGTCAACATTGAACACCGGCAACGTCGCCAACGTACTTACTCGAAACAAGCTTGATTGGATCTAAACTGCTGACTACGACGGCATCTTGTGTGAAGATAAGCAAAACTCGAATGGAGGCTTCGATTGTGAGAAAACTACTTAATTACCTTGTCCTGGTATTGCTTTTCACTTCCGCAACCGCGGTGAGCAGCCGCGCGCAAGAGAGCTTCGAGCCAACGAAGCCGCAACCCCTGGCTGGCAGTTCTGCTTCGCGGGCTGCTGCTCCGTCGACGACGCAGGGCATCGTTGCATCGCTTTCGAACTTGCCGGATGCTGACACGATCATTTACATCAACCCGCAAAGGATTCTTAACGAGGTCTTACCAAAATTCATGCCACCGAAAGACCTCGAAGGGATGCGAAAGGGCTTCGAGGAGGCCAGGACAAAAGCGGGTATCGATCCCACGAAAGTTGATTACATTGTACTGGCGGTGCGTTTCAAGAAGCCGACAGCCGCACTCAATTTCCAACCACCTGAAGCACTGGTCGTCGCCAGCGGTGATTTCAGCGCCGATTCGTTGATGGTGTTGGCACGCATGGCTTCGCAGGGAAAGCTTCGCGACGAGAAGTATGGCAACAAGACGCTCGGGCTGATGACTATCGACCCCCTGGTGAAGGAAGCGGAAAAGAATCCACTGCTGAAGGCCTTCACGGAGGTTGGCGTCGTGCCGCTCAACGCCAACACAATTGCGCTTGGCACCCCGGCATATTTAAGAGCAGCCATTGACGCCGGCGACGGCAAAGATCGGATCAGCGCCGAGACGCTAAACTCGCTGGTTCGAGATACGAACGTGCTGATGAGTGTTTCCGGTAGACCCTGGCATTCGTTTGCCAAGAGCTTTGGAATGCTGGGAACTGAAGCTGCGGACCGGGCAGCGCGTTGCGACTCGAAAATGGGAGACTTCTACGCGGCGCTGACCATGGATGCCACCAACTTCATGCTGCGCGGCGCAATGAACGAGGACAATCCGGACACAGCAAAGATTGTCAGCAACCTATTCAACATGTTGATGGGATATGCAACCGGCTCACTGAAGGATCCTGCGGCCCTGTCGCTGCTGAAGAACTTCGTGATCGCTGCCGAAGGTGACGAAGTAATTCTGCGCGGGGACTTTCCCCAGCAGATGGTGATGGACCTGATGAAGCAGAAAATGACTCCGAAAAAGGATGAGGCGGCGGCCAGTCAGAAAGATCCCGCGAAACCTGCCGTGAAACGACGAAGAGTTAGACGACGGGCTAAAGGATAAATGGATCCGATGTCGTCAGCAGTTGCCGTGCTTACGGCAATGATTACGCCCGCGGTTTTGATTTCCGCGTGCGGTAGCATGATTCTTTCCACGTCTCATCGGCTCGGCCGAGTTGTGGATCGCGTGCGCGCGCTGTCAGACAAGCTTGAAGAACTTGCGGAGAAAGAAGCCGGTAATACGACCGAAAGGCAAAGTATTATTTACGCGCAACTGGATAAACTGACCAGCCGTGCGCGAATCCTCCAACGTTCAATGGTGACCTTCTATCTGGCGCTGGGGATGTTTGTGGCAACCAGCGTAGCGATCGGAGTCGTAGCTATATCCGGTAATACTCGCTACAACCTGATACCGGTGATCGTGGGTTTGGTGGGAGCATGCTTTCTTTTTTATGGAAGCATGCTGCTGATCTTCGAAGCCCGGCTGGCACTCAGCACAATTCACGCCGAGATGGATTACATCTGGCGCCAAACCACCAAAGTCGCGCCGGCCGATCTGGTAGAACATCACAAACCGCATTTCGTGCACTTTCGCGGGCACAAGTAAGAGCAGAGATCAAATGTCGGATATCCGAAATCAGTCAGAGCGTCCCTCGTATTTGCAGTTGCGAGAAAGCGGAGAACTGCGGCAACGAGTGGAGGATCTCGAAGCGTTGCTCGAACGCTGCACGGTCTGCCCGCGCGATTGTCTCAACAACCGCTTGAAGGATGAGATTGCGGCTTGCTACTCCGGTCGCCTGCCTGTTGTTTCTTCGTACACACCACATTTTGGTGAGGAACCCGCGCTCGTGGGGACATGCGGTGCGGGCAACATCTTTTTTGGCAACTGCAACCTGCGCTGCGTTTACTGTCAGAACTACCAGATCTCTCAAACTCACAAACAACAGCTCAAGAACGAAGTCACACACGAACGGCTGGCCGAGATGATGTTGGAGTTACAGGCGAAGGGCTGCCACAACGTCAACTTCGTTTCGCCAACCCATTTTGCGCCGCAGATGGCGCGCGGCATCCTGCTCGCGGCCGAACAGGGTCTGATTGTTCCCATCGTCTACAACACAAACGCTTACGATTCAGTCGAAGTGTTGCGGTTGCTCGATGGAGTTGTTGACGTTTATTTACCCGACCTCAAATACGCCGAAGACGAGGCCGGCTATCTGTATTCGAAAGTGAGCGGCTACAAGGATGCGTCGCGCCGCGCGATTGCTGAAATGTATCGCCAGGTTGGTGACGAACTCGTTATCGGTGAAGATGGCCTGTTGAAGCGAGGGCTGATCATCCGGCTTCTGGTTCTGCCAAATGACATCGGTGGTATTCGTGAGTCGCTCGAATGGATTCGCGACGAACTGAGTCCGCGGGTCGCCATTTCACTAATGGCCCAGTATTACGCTACGCACCAGGCTGCCTCTAACAATCGCTACGTGCTGCTCTCGCGTCGCATCTCTGAAGGTGAATGGATGAGGGCCGTCAACGCGCTTGATGAATTGGGAATGCAGGAAGGCTGGATGCAGGAGTTTGACGGCGCAGCTTATTACTACCGCCCCGACTTCAATAATTCAGGGACACCCTTCAAAGACATCCGCGATTTTAACGTTTAGGCCGTTACACTTACTCAACCGCCCTCCAAATTTCAGTTCTCTGTGTAACCTCCGTGTCCTCTGTGTCTCTGTGGTGAACAATGTGTAGGACGAACTCAACCACGGAGGCACAGAGGGCACAGAGTACGCACAGAGGAAATCATGAACCCTACCCAAACTGACGGCTGCGTTACATTCACCACAAACTATGCTAATTTCCAGCAACAACGTGGCAGACAATTCTCAAAAGACCCAGCACACCACACGCAGTCTTCTTAGTCAGTCTCTCCAGGAACACCTGGAGGCGATTCGGGCTTTGCTGGATTCAAAGCTGGACGATATTGAGCAGGCGGGTCTGCTGATAGTTGAAACGCTGGCTGCCGGTAACAAGATACTGCTTTGCGGAAACGGAGGCAGCGCCGCCGATGCTCAACACATCGCCGCGGAATTAGTGGGACGATATGAACAGCAACGTCGCTCTTTCCCGGCCATTTCCCTTACCACCGACACTTCCGCGCTCACAGCGCTCAGCAATGACTACGGTTATGAAGAAGTTTTTGCACGACAGATCCAGGGACTTGCCTCCGCCGGCGATCTGCTCATCGCCATCAGTACCAGTGGAAAATCGCCAAACATTGTTAACGCTGTTGAACAGGCCCGAACAATGAAGTGCAAAACGATAGGATTAACGGGCGTTTCAGGTGAACCACTGGCGTCCCATTGTGACCTGGCCGTTGTCGTCCCATCGAATCGTACTTCTCGAGTGCAGGAAGCCCACATCACAATTGGCCATCTTTGGTGCGAAATGGTGGACAAACTGCTGGCCAACGGGATTTCGTGACGGATTGCTCCTTTAATATTACAGGCTAGCAAGTTAGGTCGTGATTGGCGTTGAAAGGGCTTGACATCATTGATCGATGGATTTAGGCTCTGGGCACATTCAGCCAGGAAGCCAATCCAGCTTCGTTGTTTTTCTCGTAGTCCGGAAGGTTCCACTCTACAGTCTTGTTTGAAAACTAAAGGAGTTGCTTAACCGTCCCTGCAGCACCCGTCAGTTTTGCAGGCATTAATAATTAGTACGCGGCCCCGCTCTAGATCTACTCTGCTCGTCGTTATCCCGCCGCAGTATCTCTGAGATCAATCCAATGTTCCCCCAAGAAAGACAGATCGTCGGCGAGATAGATTCCGAAACCTACACTTTAGGCGAGAACGTTGAACGTCCTGCGGGCGCAGCTATGTCTCTGGTTACCTTGAGTCATACTCCGCTGGAATGCCGTCTCTACTCCGCGATGCTCATGTCGAGCGATCCTTCCAACACGAATTCTGAAGTGTTTACCGTGCGTCGGCTGACGGAGATCACCGGCATCACGAGTTTGAGCACGATCCGGCGTGGCCTCGAAGGCCTAGTTGGGAAGTTCAGTGTCGAGCGCGGCGCGCAACACAACGGGAACGGCGCGCGCGGTCACTCTGTCCGGTACCGCGTGTTCAAACCCGAAGAAGTTATAGCTCGACGCGACGAAAGAGGGATGCCGACGTATGCGAAGGGTATTAAGAGCGGCGTTGGGAACCGCTCGTTTGAGCGTGTAGTAGAACGAGTCCTGGAAAAGCCAAATTTAAGCCGGCGAGAAGCGCAGGTCGCTTTGTGTTGTGTTGAAGGACTGACGAACGCGGAAATCGGTTTGCGGTTACAGGTCAGCGAGCAGACGGTGAAGTTTCACTTGCGCAACATCTTCGTCAAGTTTGGCGTGAAACGCCGCGCGGAACTGATATCGCGGTTGCTGATGTAGTTTTTGAAAACTAAACGCCACCTCGCTTGAGAGGTTTCCCTACGGGGTACCGTGTGCTTCCCTGATTCGCCGGCTTCGCGAAACAGACTGAACCACACCAGGACGGAAGTGTCTCTAAAAATAAAGTATGAGTACAACAAACAAGGACAAGAAGAAGAAGAAGACACGGAAAAAGAAAACGGCGCTCGTCGTTTGCCGCGACCGTAAAGAGTTTTGGACCACACAAACTCAGTTTTGGCAGTGGGTCAGGGAAGGCGTAGTCACCAAGACGCACGACAACCCATTGACCGGAACGTTCAAACGAGAACACGAGGAACTGCTGGTCCTTTTAAGTAACACAGTCTTAAACCTTGCCCATCCCAACCACATGCGCGAAGCCCTGCTGTCCCGCAGAGTGGGATTGGCGAGAAAGTAGAAGAGTAATCATGAGTAAAAACAGATCAAAGGGTTTGCCCCCCGCTATGGTGCTACTGCTGGCTTTATTGGCCAGTGGATTGGCCTCGGCCCAACAGCCAGCCGAAAAGCCCACTACCTCCCCGACAACTACTATCGTCGCCGCAACTGAGCCCGCCCAGGCCGAGGTGACTCTGGCGTCAGATGGCGATAATCGCTACCGCATTGGTCCAGGCGATGTTATCGACATACGAATTCTTAATCGTCCAAATCTTTCCCGTGAAGCCGTGAGGGTTGAAGGCAACGGAATGATTCGAATGCCTTTAATCGACACGGAGATTGTGGCCGCGTGCCAGACCGAGGGTGAGCTGGCAAAGGAAATCGCCGGCAGGTATACGAAGTTTTACAAGAACCCGCAGGTCGACGTCTTTATAAAGGAGTATCACTCAAAGCAAGTGGCGATCATTGGCGCAGTCAATGAACAAAGTCGCTTTGAGCTGCAGCGCCGTATTCGTCTGCTCGAGCTTTTGACGTTCGCGAAAGGGCCAACAGAAAAAGCGGGCCGCACAATTAACATTATTCACTCACCGCCGGCATTAACGTGCCGAGGCGGTTCGGTGTCGACCGGCGAGCCGGCCACCAGTTTTTCCAGTTACGTCTTGGCGGAAACTCTTCAGGGAAATGCGTCTGCCAATCCGTGGATCGAGGCCGGTGACATTATCAATGTGCCTGAAGCCGACCAGGCTTACGTTGTAGGGAACGTCGGCAGTGCAATAACGATCGCCTTGAACGAGCCGGTCACGCTTTCTCGCGCGATAGCCATGGCCGGCGGTGTAAAGCAGGACAGTAAGAAAGACAAGGTCAGAATCGTTAGGCAGGAACCCGGCAGCACCACCAGTAAGGAGCTGATCGTGGACCTTTCGGCAATTGAGAAGAAGCGCGCGCCGGATATTGCCTTGATGGCAAACGACATCGTGGACGTCCCGACTTCCTCGGGCAAAGCGCTGTTGCGAAGTTTGTTGGGTGCGGTGGTGCCAAACGTTGCAAACCTTCCCACGCGCGTGATCCCGTAGGCGGAGGACCGAGGACCGGAGACCGCCGACCGTCGACAACGTTGATCTATAAATTTCAGAAACTTGAGATTTACCAGTTAACCCTCGACTACATCGACGCCATTTATGGGCTCGCACAGAAGTTACCAAGAAGTGAGGACTATAACTTGAAGTCGCAGATTACTCGCTCCGCAACTTCCATCGCACTAAATATCGCGGAGGGTTCGACTAGTCAGAGTGACGCTGAACAAGGGAGATTTCTGGGTATGGCGTTGCGCTCATTGATTGAAACAGTCGCGTGTAAAGACATCATCGCCCGTAGAAAATACGTAACGACCGAAGAGCTAACCGCGTCGAGTGAGCTTGAATCGAAGCTTTTCGCGAAGACCCAGGCTTTCAAGAAGTTCCTAAGGCAATCAAATTAACGACCAAGGCGTTGTTCCGGCGGTCGTCCGTCGTCCGTCACCGGTCGTATTCCCGACTTGAGGTAAGCAAGATGAAACCATCTAATGAACTAATAAAGAGAGAGCGCGAAGTTACCGCGCTTGAGAAGCCTAACGAGTACACCAGCCCGCCGCATTCCTATAACTACGGCGTTGATCCCAATGCCGAGGCGGAAGTGCATCTGCTCGACTACTGGCGCGCGGTGCGAAAGCGCTTGTGGCTGGTCCTGAGCGCAGTCGCACTCTTGACCACGCTTTCGATCCTATACGTGGCGCGCAAGCCGGACGTCTACGAAGCCAGTTCGCGGGTCCAGGTAGACCTGGAGAACAACGCCGCGTTGCTGGGCAAGACGCCTTTCTTTATGGCCTCGAACGACCCCGTGTACTTCAATACACAACTACAGATACTGACCAGCCCGGGTCTCATGCGCCGTGTAGTCAAATCGTTGGACCTTGAACACAACCCGGACTTTTTCAAGGGCAACTCCACGCAGAAACGTTCAACCTGGCAAACGATCAAGGGCATGGCAGGATTTAAAGTCACCGAGTCTGCACCTGTCGCGACGACGCCGAAAGATCAATTGCCCCTCCGTGCGGCAGTTGCCGCGCCGAGCGCGAAAGAGGACCTGATCGAAGCAAAGCGGCTCGACCCATTCGTGGGAGCGATCCTGTCAGGGCTCAGAGTGGATCCGGTGAAGGAAACCCGCGGGATGTACAAAGAAACGCGTCTCATCGATATCAGCTTCACTCATGGAGATCCGGAAGTAGCGTCCAAGGTAGTAAACGCAATTGCTGAAACCTATGTCGCGAACAACGTGGAGAAGAGAAGCGATACAAACATCAGCACCGCCGACTTTCTTCAGAAGCGCGTCGCTGAGTTACAGGAAAACATTCGCACTGACGAAGAGCGTCTGCTGAACTATGCACGCAACAACAAAATCATTTCGCTCGACGCCAGCCAGAACACGGTGGTCGAACGTCTGGCCGGCCTCAATTCACAGTTACTGGAAGCCGAGAATGCTCGTATCGACGCCGAGTCGAAATATAACGCCGCTCGAAATTCCGGCGCCGCGGCCGCCATGGCTGAGGCCGACCCCAAACAAACTGGCGACGCCGAAACGAAACTTGCCG
>JALZOO010000177.1 GCA_030913905.1 Acidobacteriota bacterium | reverse complement strand
GAACGAAGTCGAACCCATTCACGCGTCCATTCATACATCTGTTGTTCTTTTGACTTGCGGCCCTGCGCCTCGAACGCGTTGCGCGAATCTCCCGGAAAACCGCCGGGGAAATCGCGACGATTGTCGGGATCGTGCCCACCTTCCATTGCGATCTCTTCGCCATAATAGAATTGTGGGATTCCGCGGACACTCAACGTAAATGCCATGTGGAGCATGGCGCCTTGAATGGTCGCGTCGTCGAGCGACATGAAGCGATCCGTATCGTGATTGTTTTGAAGCGTGGTTACTCGAGATGCGTCAGGGTAGAGTGCGTCGTATTTCAAAGCATCCCGCAGAGCGCGTGTTGGAAGCTTATTCGTGAAAACCTTAAGCGAGACATTCCATAACGAGAAATCGAAAACCGAATCGAGCTTCGTATCTATCCCATCCCAGCCGGTGTGTCCGCCAATGAAGAATGCCGTTTGCGCAGCGTCGCGTTCAAAGACTTCGCCGACCATCCACATCCGAGGATATTGCCGATGTAGCGCATCGGACAGTTGACGAATAAAAAAGCGGGGCATGTATTGAATCGTGTCCTGCCGGATCCCGTCGAGCCCGGTCATCCCAACCCACCACAGCGAGTTTTGAATTTCGTAACGAGCAACCTCGGGCTGTTCCTGATTCATATCCGGGAGGTCGTCGTTAAACCAACCATCGAGCGTGTTTCTTACCTCAAGATTGTTCGCGTGTGGCGTTAGCAAGGCGCTGTTGTTGAATTTGTTGAGCTGGTGCCGCGCGAGAGTTCCGTGAAACCAATCGTCGAGTGGAGGATCTTTCACCCACGGATGCTGTGAACCCACATGATTCGCCACCTGGTCCTGAATGATCTTTATCCCGACGTCGTGCGCCTTATCCACCAACTCGCGGAGAGTCTCCATGTCGCCGAAACGATCCTCCACCGCGTAATAATCCGTCGCGTGATAACCATGATAGTAGGTATTCGGACACCAGGGTTTGTCGCACGTGTTCAGGCCGTTCCAGTTGTCATACCAGGGTGTCAGCCATAACGCCGTAACGCCAACCTCCTTCAGATATGGCAGCCGGTTGATGATGCCGCGTAAGTCGCCGCCATGATAGGCGCGCGGATTTCTGCGATCGTTTGCGGCAGACGGCGCGTCCCGAGGTACGTCGTTTGTGGCATCGCCGTTGGCAAAGCGATCGGGCATGATCAAATAAATCACGTCATCGGTCGTGATGCCCTGAAAGCGTGACCTCGAATTGAGAGGTGACTCTACCCGGAAAGTGATCGTGGCTTTTCCGTTTGCGGTCTCTACGACGAGCGGATACCGACCGGGCTTCGTGTTGGGACTGATGCTGACGTCAACAAAAAGGTATGTCCCCTTTTTATTAGTTAGAACCCGCGATGTCTGAAGTGATCGGTTTGTCGACCTTACGCGGGCACCGGCGAGATGATCTCCACGAACCAGTAACCTTACAGGATTGATCGTGTGGCCGGGCCACCATGAAGGCGGCTCAACTTTTGTAATGGAGGGACCTGCAGTTTGGGAGGATGCAATACTGCACAAAGCAACAACGATCAGGACGCAGCTAAGGCGTCTCAGTGCTCTGGAACAGAGCACCGCAGATGCGGCACACAACCCCATTGAATCTCGTTTTGACATCATGGGTACGGGTCGGTTCCGTGTCCTAATTGCCTAAAGATTCCTTGTTCGAGCTGCGCGACTATCGGGCAGTCGCCTTTGGGGGATTTCTAAAACTTCTCATGCGCCACACCAGCAGGTTGATCTCAGAAGGGGTCAGCTTCTTACCAAACGCAGGCATGCCACCCTTTCCGCGAACGATTACGGTCCTCATCACTCGCGGGTGGCTAAGCTTTGGGTTCTTTGTCCACCATTCAGGATCAGTAAAATTCGGCGCGGAAAAAGTCCGGCCCAGGGGTGTGTCTCCACGACCATCTGCTCCGTGACACCGGGCGCAATTTCGGTTGTACAGCTCGTCAACGCGTTTCTCACGTTTTGAAACTCTACGCTGAAATGTGACCCCGAAAATCTCGGGAGCAACCCACGCGATCAGCAACAAGAAAACGGCGCTGCCTACGACAACGCCTTTCCAAAGACCTCTCATTTCCCGGGAAACCAATTCCTTTTTCTTATTGCCCTTCTCTGTGCGTCCTCTGTGAACTCTGTGCACTTGCCTGGTTTTGTGGACACCTAGAAAGACCCGAAAGATACTGTTCGGGTAAGGAGGTGTTCATGTCAGAAAAGCGTAGGCAGTTCACGCGCGAGTTTAAGCTGGAAGCCGTCAGATTAGTAACCGATGGCCAGAGGTCCATCGCGGACGTTTCGCAGCAGTTGGGGATTCGTCCTGACATGTTGCGTGCGTGGACGCGACAGGTCGAAGGCCTACCGCGCAGTGAAAAGAAAAACCTATTTCCCGGCCATGGCCGAGGGACCGGCGAAGAGGCAGAGTTGAAGCGTTTGCGACGAGAAGTCGAGCGCCTTGAGCAAGAGCGCGACTTTTTAAAAAAAGCGGCGGCGTACTTTGCGAAAGAAAAGCCGTGAAGTACGCCTGCATCCGCATTCACCGTTACCAGTTCCCGATGACTCTGATGTGTCGACTGTTGGGAGTTAGTCGCTCGGGTTTCTATGCAGCGGAGCGCCGATCGGCTAGTACCAGAGTCCAAGCCAACCAGAGTTTGCGAGCGATGATTGGGGCGATTCATGAAACCAGTCGGGCGACTTATGGCAGTCCGCGCATCCATCGCGAATTGCGCGCCGCCGGCAAACCTATCGGACGAAATCGAGTGGCTCGGCTGATGCGCGAAAACGGGCTGCGGGCCAAACGAAATCGCCGCTATCGACCGATTACTACCGATTCGAAACACGGCTACAGGGTTACAGAAAATGTGCTGCGGCGACGGTTCGGCGTAAAGGAGACGGGCGGGGTCAACCGGGCCTGGTGTGGTGACATCACCTACGTTCGGACCGGCGAAGGTTGGTTGTATTTGGCCGTGCTGTTGGATCTCGGAAGTCGGATGGTAGTGGGCTGGGCAATGCGCGATTCGCTCGAGGCCGCTTTGAGCCTGGACGCATTGCGGATGGCTTTGGCGCGCCGCCGACCTGGAAAGGGACTCCTGCATCATACGGATCGTGGAGTGCAATATGCGGCCATCGACTATCGAGAATTGATGACCGCTCACCAGATGACTTCCAGCATGAGTCGGCGCGCGAACTGCTATGACAACGCCGTGGCTGAGAGCTTCTTCGCCACGCTCAGATGGGAGCTGCTCGATGGTCACGAGTGGCCCACGCGAGCCGCCGCGCGGAAAGCCATCTTCGAGTACATTGAGGTTTGGTATAACCGACAGCGTCGCCATTCTTCTCTTGATTACCTCAGCCCGCTGCAATATGAGCAGCGGTTGTTGAGTGCGGCAGCGTAAACCCCGTGTCCACGAAACCAGGGCAAGTCCACTGTGTCTCTGTGGTGAATAATAACGTGGTAAACGATATACCACAGAGACACAGAGAACACTGAGCAGGCACAGAGAAAACTAAAGTCACGTAACGCTATTTCTATTGTCCTGAATACGGCAGGTCGTGAATGTGCCAGAAAACACTTTCGTTACTCATCTCGGGATGTTTTCTAAGAAACATATTTGCCAGTGGTAATGCTGACGGATCGTCTTTCAGGTCAGCAAAGATCTTGCTCTCGCGTTTGGCCTCTTCCTTCATCCCCAACTTGCGGAAGATGAGCATCAGGTTGTAGTGAGAGCCGAGATCTTCAGGGTCGATCTCGAGAATCTTCTCGTAGCATTCCCGCGCCCCCGTAAAGTCGTGTTTGATCTTGCACAGTTCCCCCAGTTGTTGCAGAGACATCCGGTCGCGCGGATAGGCCGAGAGCACACGTCGAATATTCACCTCGGCCTCGTCCAACAATCCACGCCTGATGAACACACGCGCTTGTTGAAACACGGCGCGCATATTGTCCGGGTTGGCTTTCACTACCGCATCGAGCAGACGCGCTGCCTGTGTGTACTGATCGAGCTCGATCAGCCCGATAGCCTGGTTAACCTGGGCCATGCTGCGATATTTCTCGTCGAGCATCGCGGCGCGAAGGAAAGCGTCAATTGCCAACGGATACTGCTTCTGATCCATGAGCGCGATGCCGTAATTATTCCAACGCCTCCAATCAGGCATGGCAGTCTTCGGAATCTCCGCGGCAGGAACAGGGCCGTTGTCTCCAATTTGCATCGCATACACAGCGGTGGCCATCGTTACGATTGGATAGTCCAGAGACTTACCCAATGCGTAGTCGCTGAAGACGCGAGTGAAGCGGCGATACTGAAGTCGCGCCTTGAGATTCAGCGTCCCAGTCGCATTAGCCGGAACTTTAAACTGATAACGCACCAGGTCTGACCGCCCGGATTGAATCTGATTGTTTTGCGCAACCCCACGCGTACGCCAGATGTGATGTTTGTCGTTGAAGGAGCCGTCACCTTTAACCAGATAGGTCTTGTAATTGTGTGCCGACTCATCCAGGTGACCGTTGGGCTTGATGAACCCGGACTGATAAAGAACCTTGCCGGCCTCATCGGTGACTACAAATTCAACGTATGCTTCGTAAAAGTCACGCAACTCAGGTGGAAACGAATGGCCGATATTCTTGTTTGTCACGACCACTTCAGCCATCACCCGATCGCCGGGCGTGAGCTTGAAACTACTGCGATTGAGTGGGGCAATAAATTCTTCCTGACCAACGCCCGGTGATTTGCGCCGAATCGAGAAAATATCGATGCCCAGCGCATCGTTCTCCAAAAACTTTGTAACGGCGTCGAGTTGGGCCGGCCACTTGTAAAAGAACGGAATCGCGGTATTCGCCGCGGCCCAACGATGCGTCGCCAACTTCCCTTCTTTCGCCGACACATCAAACAACGGCGCCGGCTCACGCTTCATGTGACATGAGTTGCAGGTCTCTTTGTCGCGAACGTAATAAGGATGCGGCACTTCTTTCGAGAACGACGACATCTGATATTCGTCGGCGACAGCAAACGCGCGCAGAAACTTGTAGTCGTTGAGTTCACGCGGCACCTGTGATTTGTGACAAGCGCCACAGAACTCCGCGGTTTTCAAAAGCGGGCGCATCATTGCTCGCCGGTGCGACGGAATGTCGTCCAGGATTTGTTGGTCCTTAACCTCAAATAGCAAACGGGTCCCGTCCTCTTTTACCAGCAATGCCGGTTCGCCCATGACGTAGCCGCCAATCCCTTTGCCGGTCGCCGATTGAATGGTGTGGCATGAAATACAGGAGACGCCTTCTTCATCGAACGGGCGTTTAACCTTCGAGTTTTTTGTTAGGGCACCTGAAAACAGGGCAGCGGGGTTGTGGCATGACTCGCAGTGCCGGGTAAACTCGATCCCTCTTTGCGATTGCAGGTCTTTGACGTTCTTCTGATAGAAGGGCTCGCGGAAAGCGTTGCCGTGAGCAGACTCGCGCCACTGTGCGTGCGCGTCGGTATGGCAAGTGCCGCAGCGCGCAGACGGAATAAACTTCTCTCCGGGGATGAAGGTACCGGAGGTCGACATGGCATTGCTGGGTGCAAATGGATTGGGGCCAAACTTGAAGTCGTAGTTTTTGGAGATCTCTTCTGTGTAGGTGGTCTCGTTAACGTTGCCTTCACTGCGCGCCGCCTGAATCGCAAGAAAGCAGGCAACGGCAACCACACACAGGCCGGCAAGTGCGCGGCGATTAAAAAATATGGGGTTATGTTTACTCATACGATTAGTTCTACCCTGACAAGTGAAGGCTCACGGTTTGGCACTCCGGGCGCCGGCCGCCGTCGACTCGATGATCTCAGGAATTGGTTGCTCATTCGCGGCGCTCTCGTCCGCGGGAGCTTCGCCTCGCTTGCGTGCCTCTTCAAGTCGCTTAAAGACGGCCAGTTCTTTCTGTGCATCGGCTGTTCGTTTTAATCGCGAGTACGCGATAAACAACTGGTAATGTATTCCCGGATCCGTCTTGATGAGCGTGGCCGCGCGTTCCAGGATCGGCAAAGCTTCATCATAACGCCTTAATCTCACCAGCAGCCTACCCAGGTCATAGTTTGCCGGAAAATGCTTCGCATCCAAACCCGCGGCTCGCTTCAACAGTCTTTCGGCTTCGTCATACTGTCCTCGTTCCATGTGGATAAATCCCATGTTGGCCAGGACGTCGACATTGCCAGGCTGGAGAGAATCGGAACGTTGGAACCAAACCAGCGCCTCATCGAAGAGCCCTTCGGCGCGAGCAACATACCCGGAAAGGTATTGCAATATCGCGTTATTGGGGAAGCGGACATTCGCGCGCTGCAACGCTTCATGCGCCGCCGAATACTTACGATCGCGAAAGTATGCGACTCCGAGACGCATGTGATAGAGAACGTTGTTGGCGTCCTGTTCAATTGCACGTTCATAAAAGGGGATCGCTCGATCGAAGCGCCGGTTCTTGTACAGCTCTTCGGCTATCATGAAGTGCACTTCCGGATAGACTGGCCTTAACAAGACTGCTCGCTGCCAAAGTCCTATGGCGTTTTCACTTTCGTTACGCGCCGACGCAATCAGACCAAGACGGTAAAAAGGTTCCGGCTCCTGGGGACGCAGAGTAGCGGCCCGCTGCAGGATTGTTCGCGATTCATCGAGACGCTCACTGTTGAGCAGGGCGAGCCCCAGGTTGTAGAGCACCTCGTATGTGTCCGGACGCAAACTGTTAGTGCGCTCAAACAAACGCGCAGCATCCACGTAATCACCTGCATCGGCGAGGCTGAGGCCAACAGTAAACAGCACGCTGGCATTATTGTTGGCGAGAGCCTCAATCTCTTTCAGCACTCGCGCTGTTTCCGCTGCACGGCCGGCGTGAGCATAGGCATCAACCAGCATTACCAGCGGCGCAACGTCGTGACCTTCCTTTGTCCTGGACGCACGCTCAAGAACAGCAATGGCCCGAACGTAGTCTTTGCGCGCGAGGTAGAGTGCCCCGAGGTTGAACAGCGAAGGTGCGTGAGTTGGAAGGATAACTAACGACTTCTCGAAACTCGCAATTGCTTCCTCCGCTCGATTCGTGCGCGCCAGTAGGACCCCAAGATTCGTGAGGGCCAGCGGGGATCGCGGGTCTAGTCGTAGCGCTTCACGATACTCCTGCTCCGCCTCGGTGGAACGGCCGAGCTGATCAAAGACGATGCCAAGCATGACATGTGAAACCGCGCTGCGCGGGTTCGCATTAACTTCGGCACGTGCCAGCGCCTCAGCTTGTTCTAGTTTGCCAGCGCCCAAAAGCAAAGCGACTTCGCGCTGCTGGGAAGACTCGCCCGCACTCACAAGCTTTGCGTCGGACCGCGGCTTCTGCGAGCGCTGCTGTCGCTGAACACCATGCGCTGAAGCGATGCCCAGCGCGAAGACGACCAGCACAATGGAGTTAAGAAGCTTCATCTTTCGATTTGCAAATACTGGTAGCGGGCCCCAAGAAATCCTTGATTAGTTTGGTGTCGAGTTTGCGTTGCTGTTAACGTTTGGACTTCGTCGTGCCTCGTGTATTCGCCTGACCGCCGCCGTTTCCTGCGCCGCTTTATCGCTCAACCCCAGGCGACGATAAGCTAACGACAACTGGTAATGCGGCTCCGGATTTCCGGGCGCCAACTCAGCGGCACGAACCAAATGCTCGACGGCCCGGGTTAATCGACCTCGGGTCAAGAGTGCGCGGCCCAGGGCCACACGCGCTTCATAAAGGTTCCCGTCAATGGCGACCGCGCGTTCCAATTCCTTGATTCCTTCTTCGCCATCCGCCCCACCACGTCTAATCAGCAACGTTCCAATTCCTAAGTGTCCTTCTGCGGCCTGTGGTTCGATAGCAATTATTTGCCTGTAAGAACTGAGCGCGCCTTCCAAATCGCCTGTCTTCTCAAGTGTAGTTCCGAGAAAAAAGAGCGAACGCGCATCACGTGGCTTAAGAGTCACAGCTCGCCGAAAAGCCTTTGCGGCTCCAGACATGTCACCAGTGCTGTAAAGCGCGCGACCGTAGGTGAACTGCGCATCAAAATGATCAGGAGCAATCTTCACGGCCAGGCCTGACGACTTCAAGGCGTCCGCGTCCTTACTTCTGACAGCTTGCACAACGGCATGCAGCACCAGTGCATCGGCCGCACGCGCGCGCTGTTCCAGCGAGACTCGGGCAGTCGGTTTCAAGACAGCGCTCGTCAGAATATCAGCCGCCCTTTTCGCAAGAGGCTCGGCCTCCGCAGATTTTCCCAAATTGAACAGGGCCAAGGACGCACCGTATAGCGCCCTGGTATCGTTTGATGTTCTTCCGAGCACTGACTGAAAAATCTCGGCGGCGTCGGCGTATCGCTTTTCCTTGAGCAGTAAGTCACCCGTCGCCAATGCGTCCTGCAGAGTAGCGTTGGTCAACTGACCCCCGCGCACTCGTTCTACGATCGCCGCAACTTCCGCCGAAGTGGATGACCCGTCTTGCGACCTGCCCACGCCCGGCCAAACTCCGAGGAGTAGTGTGACTCCAGAGAGAATCACAAGTGGCAGCAGCCGGGATTTTGAATTCAGCACGATGGCGCTCATCACAAAATTCACTGACAAGCATCTGGAGCGACTGGCTCGTTGCATCAGGTCGGGCTTGAAGTAACGGGGAGGTTGATCTTGCAAGCTAGCTTGTTTCGACAGCAAGTTCAAGCCATTGCCTGGTCAAAGTAACGATCGAAATATAGTCAAAGTGGCGGGCATCCGCCAACCTGGACGCCTCGCCACTGTTTCTATCCTAAGAGAAGCTTAAAGCTATCCGCCTAGAAAATCAGTCTCAGCCCAAATTCGAGCTGGCGACGTCGCTGCTCCGACGTGTCCCTTCCGAAGTTGGAGCTGTTTACGTTGGGTTCAGGACGGAACCGGTTGACGTGATTGAACACGTTATAGGCCTGAATGCGAATCTGTGCATTGAAGCCTTCACTAACCTGCATGTTCTTGAAGAGTGACGCATTAAAGTATTCCTGTCGTTCGCCTCGAAAGGCATTGCGAGGCGAATTGCCAAACTTAGGACCAGTTGGGTCACTAGCGAAAACCGGAGTGCTCGGCGGACAGAAAAACTGGCCTTCAAAGGCCTTCGCCGTACCACCAAGGGGGCAGGGCCCTGCGCCCGATACGATGTCGGCACGTTTGCCATCGGCCGTAATCGAGAAGGTCGGTCCGCTTTGAATCGTGATATCACTATTCAACTGCCAGCCCCCGACAACCAAATCGGCTGCGCGGGAGATATTCGACCCGAAACGCTTTCCTCTCCCGAATGGGAGTTCCCATACACTCGCGAAAGTGAATCGATGGGCCACGTCGAAGTCAGAAGTGCCCTTGTCCAGGTCAGGCTGCAATGGATTTGAGAAGCCGCAAGTACTTGGCCCGGTACCGCCCGTACAGAAGTTGCCTGGAGAGTTGTCTTCCGAATGCGCCCAAACATAGGTCGAAAGGATCGAGAGCCCCCGGGTGAAACGTTTCTCGAGCTTGTTTTGTAGCGCGTTGTACCAGGATTTACCAATGTATTGAATTGCCTGGACAGTCGTATGGTTGGTTACTTGACGTGAGCCTGGGAATCCACCGTTATCGGTGCCGATATTTCTTACCACCAGCAGATTGCGCCCTCTGCTGCCGACATATCCAACTTCGGCGAGCCAGTTGGGACGAAATTCCCACTGCGCAGTGCCGTTAAATTGGTGAAACATTTCGTTGTTTATGTCGGGATCAAAATAAACAAGAGCGGCGCCCGCTGGAGCCAGGAAACTCTGGCCGGGGGCGGCGGTACTCGTCACTACAGGGAAAGGAATCCCGGTGTCGAGATTAAAGTGTGCTGGGAGCTGCGGACACCCCGCCGTCGCATAGGATGCACGCCCACAGTCATAACGCGCAACGCTCGGCGGGTTGGCACGAAGGATGCCCGGAATTCCGGGAGTGTCGATTGAATACTTGATTGCATAGCCGCCTCGAATAACCACCGTTCTATCTTCCTTGAATCCGCTCCAGGCGAAACCGACAGATGGTCCGAAGTTATTCCAGTCGCTATTTACAAGGTCCCGACCGCCTGGGGCGCCCTCCCCGGCACGCGTAAGAGTGTCATTCGCGGGGTTGTAGTTTGATTGGGTATCGAAGCGCTCGACTGGTTGGGTGAAGAGGTCCCAACGCAATCCAATATTCATCGTCAAGGTTTGGTTAACTTTCCAATCGTCCTGACCAAAGAATGAGATTTCCTTGTTCGAAAGAAATGGCGGAGTACCGGGCGTACCACGACTGGTAAACGCCGGGTTGTAACCCAGGAGGAAATTGGCTGTCCCTGAACCGGAGTCTTCAGGCCCGATAGGGACGCCGCCATAGTTACCCGAAATGAAACCGCCTACGCCAGTGCCATATTGAAATTGGCCTTTAATCGCGCCCGCGCGGCCCGCGTCGAAGTTGGTGTTCTGGCGAACTCGCAAATCGCCGCCAAACTTGAAGGTGCTGGTCCCACGGACGTAAGTCAACGCGTCTGCGAAACTGAAGTTATTGGAAGTGAAGTAGAATGGACCGCCATCACCGATAAATTCCAACTGGTTTTGACGTCCACGTTGGAAAGGTTCCTCTATTCCCAAAAGAATGGAACCAGTGCACTCACCGCAGATGTTGGTATTTGCAATGCTAAGGGCCGCTGAAATATTGGGGTCAAACCCAAGCGCGCCACCGACGCCGGTATTGAAGATGCCGATCTCCACGCGGGTGGCTCCGAAGCGCGCTTCATTGATGACAGTGGGGGAGAACTGATGCGTTTCGCCCAGTCGAACACCGCGGGAATTGCCAAACTCGTCCCCGGCGCCGAAACCCGACGGCAGGTCCTTGCCGGTAGGAGACGTCCCTAGCGGAAAGTTGTTATCACGTGCCCGGGAGCTCTGGTCTTTGCTGTAAGCAAAAAAGATTTGGTCGCCGTCGGTAATGTTGTGATCGAAACGCAGGCCCCAACCGTTACGAGTGTATTTTTCCTTGCGGTTGGTGGCGAAGTTATCAAAGATTCTGCTTGTTTCCGTTGGAAGCGGATAGGCCTGCAGGACGTTCAGGGCGGCAGGTGACAACGTTTGACCACAGTTTCTAATGTCGTTGCCGGCTGCGGGGAGCCCGGTAGCACAAAACACTGTTCCTCTCGGCGCATTTATAACCCCGGCAACAGTAGTGTGCGGCACGATATTCCCGGGTTGGAGCAATTCGCTGAAATCGCCGACGCGCATCCGCGTCGTGGGTACGCTGACAAAACCAAAATCGCCCGTGGTTGATGGGGTGGCGTTGCGCAGCCCTTCGTAATAACCGAACCAGAAACTGCGGTTGCGCCCGTCGTATAACGAGGGACCACCCTCACCAGGGCGTGGCAGGAAAAATGGCCCACCAACTGTTCCGCCAAACTGGTGCGTGTTTCGGTTTGGCAGCGCTAACGGATTCTCTCGGGAACCGATCGCACTGGCGAATCGGCCCTGGTAAAACTCATATGCCGTGCCGTGCACACCATTGCTGCCGGACTTCAAAGTCGTGTTGATAATGCCGCCGCCGGCACGACCACCTTCAGCCGTCGCTACACTGGTTTCAATTTTGAATTCCGCAATGGCGTCGGGCGGCGGATAAATGCCTATCTGTCCAAACTGACCTTCATTATTGTCTGTGCCATCCAGCGAAAAGTTGTTGTTGGTGGGACGAGCACCATTAACGACGAGTACCGAACCACCTGATTCACGAAAGCGAGTTGACTCAGTTGAGGTACCGGTCGGGTTACCACCCGACTCAAAATTACCTCCGCCACCGATCACCCCCACGAAAGGACGCGTGACACCAGGCGACAGTGTGGCAAGCAACGTAAAGTTACGCTGTGGAATTGGCAGGTCAGTGACCTGTCTTCCTGTGATGAGATCCCCTCTGACGCTGGTTTCACTTTCTGTTAACGGTGCGCCCTCACTGGATACAGTCACGCTGGCCCCGGTTGCCTCACCCAGGTTCAACTTAACGTCCAATGGGAGTCGAGCGTTTGTTTCAACTGTAATCGCTTCGAACAAGACAGGCTGGAAACCAGCAGCAGTGATGTTGACTTTATACTTTCCGGGCTCGAGGTTGGTCACTGTGTAGGTGCCCTCATCCCCCGACTCCGCTTCGTGTGTCTCGCCTGTCGCGTTGTTAGTTACGGTCACCTTCGCGCCTGGCACCAGCGCGTCGTTTGGATCCTTGATCGTTCCTACTATTGTGCCTTTGTTGCTCTGGGCGAATGCCGCGGACGCCAGAGCTAAGCTTACTAGTAGCAAGGAGAATAACCGCGCGAGTCGTCGCTTTCTCATGTCTTGTCCTCGTGTGGCAGCAATCAGGTAAAGTTTCACTTTTACCTGTTCCCAGGCAAAAGTGAATGTATTGTTACGCCGCTCTAACCAGGTGATGGCCAACGCTTAGTGCCTGGCCCAGGGTTTCAAAGCTTCGAGAAAAAGTGCGTGCAAAAATGAAAAGAAAGTAAAACGGACAGTTTGTTGTCTAAACGAACGAAGTATTTAATACACTTTGCAGGCGGTGTCAACAGTTTTTGGCTGCCTAGCGCAAAAGAACCGGAACCGTTTGGAGCGGACAGTGCGATACGCTCGGTTAACGCTAATCTTTGAACAGGAAGGTCAGTCGGTAAACCGGCTGACTTAGGCTGCAAAGGCGGCAGCAAATTTGCCGGCGAGAACCAGGCTCAACGCGCCGCGCAGGGTCGGTTTGTCACCCAAAGTTGAGGGCAAGATTTTTGCGGATGCAAGGCCACGACGGACGCTGCGTTCGATGGTTTCAGTTAAACCATATTCGATAAGGCCCCAGGCGCGAGCTATCTCTCCCCCGACGACCACGGCTTCCGGACTGAAACCCACCACCAGATTTGAAATTCCCACTCCAAGATAGTGCGCCGTCTCAATCAGCGCCGCCTTCGCGTTTGACTCGCCGTTCAATGCACGGTCGACGAGATCGCGGAAGCCTAGCGGTTCTGTGCTGCCACTTCCCGCCAATCGCATGTAGCGGGCGACGGCCGAACGTTCGGAAGAAAATGCTTCCCAGCAATCATGGTTGCCACACGAGCATGGAACCGGCGCTTGTTCGCCAATGACCATGTGGCCAAACTCACCGGCTGCTCCTCGTTGTCCGCGGTAGACCTGACCATCGAAAATAATTCCAGTACCAACACCTTCAGCCACCAGCACGAGAATGAAATCCCTTGCGTCGCTTACTTCGGGCCGGCCAAACCACAGCTCGGCTAGTGCGACGGCATTGGCATCGTTGTCGATAACGATTGGCAACCCCACTGCGTTTGAAATGATTTCAGCTATAGGAATGTCGCGCCATTTGAAGTAAGGAACGTAAACCGCCGTTCCCGTAGCTGGGTCAACCAACCCGGGGAGGCTAACGCCTACAGCTTCGATACCTTTGTGTCTCTGCGAGAATTCACGGACCACCTTGATCACGTTGCTGAGCGTTTTTTCGGGATCAGGGTCCGTCAAGAATTCTTTTTCTTCGACGACTCTACCTGCCAGATCGCTCGTCGCAATCGTGGTATGACTGGGCGTGATGGCCACGCCAATAGCCATCGCGCCTTTCGTGCGCAGTTTCAGAAGTGTCGGTCTGCGACCGCCGGTTGACTCCCCTTCACCAACTTCTTCGACCAGGCCTTCGGTCTTCAGCGTTTCTACAATTACGGAGATGGTTGATCGTTGGAGGTTTGTTTCCCGGGCAATTTCGGCGCGTGAGATGGGTTCACGCTCGCGAACGTAGTTCAAAACGATCTGCCGATTGATGTCTCGGATCGTGTTCAGGCGGGCCGCCTGTGCTTTTTTCAGATCAAGTCGTCGCAAGTTTCAAGCTCCAGGGGATAGAGCCTTCATGGCAAGTCGGACATACCGAAACAATCACCGCATCAATCTCTGCTTATAAGTGACCACTGTCAACCCTGCGCTACCTGACACTGCTCTTTCCCTGCGTGATGACCATGGTTTTGTCGATGGCTGGGACAGCGAATGTTTCGACAGTGCCATCCGGCCACTGTACTTCCAACTTATCTACCTTCGTTGCTGCACCGAGCCCAAAGTGCAAAGTCATGTCATTCTGCGAACAATAAATGGCTCCACTTACGACATCCTGCCTTTGTCGAGTTTTGCCTGTGGTCAAAAAAACGATACTGCCAATCGCATCGCGCGAGCTCTTTTTCGAAACGTCGCCAACCAGTCGGACATCAAGCCAATGCCCCGTAGGCGAAGCCACGTTTCGCAATACAGCCGGTTTCGCATCCACATTGTTCATTACCAGATCCGGTCGGCCATCCTGGTCCAGGTCAGCAATTGCAAGCCCACGACCGGGCCACGCATGAGCGAGCCCGCTTCCCGGCGCGGCCGCCACGCGATTAAATTTTCCGTTTCCGAGATTCCGAAACAGCAGCGGTTGTTGAGCGTAACTGGTTCCCCACTGGTTTGCATCGACTGCCGGATAGACATGACCGTTAGCAACAAAGATGTCGAGCCATGAGTCGTTATCAAAGTCGATGAAGCTGGTTCCCCAACCAAGAAACGGGATAGTCGGTTCCCCCAAACCCGCCTGGAAGGTTACATCGGTAAAATTTCCGTCTCCGTCATTGTGGTAAAGAACGTTCGAGTCGTCCGAAAAATTTGTAATGTGGAAATCAACGCGACCATCGTTGTCATAGTCGCCGACCGCCAATCCCATTCCTGCCTGCTCGCGTCCGTTTTCATTCAAGGCCACACCAGACGGATAGCCTACTTCTTCGAAGGTTCCGTCTCCTTTATTGATGTAGAGCTGCTTGGGTGTGGAGTCGTTGACGACGATCAGGTCGAGAAGCTTGTCCTCATCCACGTGTACGAAAGCAGACGCGAAACCATAATACTTCTGCGAATCATTTACGCCTGACTTAACGCTTACATCTTCAAAACTGCCGTCAGACTTTTGGTGGTAGAGCGTGTCGCCTTCCCCGGGCAGGCCTCGGGGGCCGCACATGACAGGCACGCCGCGAAACTGGCAGAAGTTTTGTCCAACCCCTCCAGGTTTTCCTGCTTCAGTTGGACTGGGCGGTAGATTGTTCAGATCAATGTCGGCGTAACCTGGAACGAACAGGTCGAGCCGGCCGTCATTATCGTAGTCCCCGAAACTAGCGCCGGTACTCCAGCCCTTTCGAGCTACGCCCAACTTATCCGCTACATCTGTAAAAGTTCCATTTCCGTTGTTGTGATAAAGACGTGAGACTCCAAAGTTGCTGACGTAAATATCGGGGCGCCCGTCATTGTCGTAATCACCAACCGCGACGCCAAAGCCCCATCGCTCGTTTGCTACCCCTGCCTTGTCCGTTACGTCCTCAAATTTCCAGTTACCAAGATTTCGATAGAGTGCTGAACGGGGCGCCTTCTCTTTACCTTCCATTGCGGCGATGGTAGACCCGTTGAGCAGATATACGTCCGCGAGGCCGTCCCCGTCATAGTCCAGAATCGCAACGCCTCCGGCCGGCGTTTCAAAAATATAGTTCTTCGCCGGGGTGCCTGATCGATGTTTGAAGTTCGCCATCGCTGTTTTGTCTGTTACGTCCTCAAAAACAACCGGCGCTTTTGGATCGGTGATGCCTGAAGTACGACGCGTGGAATAGTTCACAGGCGTTCCGGTGGAAACGCCCATTCCCTGTTGATTGTCTGGTTTCTTCGGAGGCGTCTGCGCCACAACAAACTGAGTGGTCCACAAGCATGACCCAACGGTGACTACTACGAAGGACCTGAACAACCTGTTATTAGTTTCTATTGAAAACATTATTCACTACCTAAAAGCTTTAACGGTTCGAAAGTTATCTGTAACGCAAACTGTTAGTTTGCGTCGCCCGCCCGATCTACGGCACGCAAACTAAAGTTTGCGTTACGTTTGCGTTACGGTGAATCATTATGGCTCGCTAATCACCAGATAACGATCCACATGCGGGTCGGTGACACTCTGAACCGCACCGCTCGGCCAAGTTACTTCAACTTTGCGGACACTGGAAGCTGACCCTAATCCAACCACAACTCGTGGATCGTTGGCTGACAAATAACTCCCCGAAGTGTTGGTATCAAAAATCTGTTTCTTGCCTGCGTTGTCAACCACGGTAATGCGTGCGCCAATTCCACTGCGGTTTGACTTCTTGCCGACAAGAGACAGGCCTATCCAATGGTTCTTAGTCCCATTGTTTTGCAACACCAACGGAGCGCCATCGAGAGTCGCAATAACAACATCCGTTTGCCCGTCGTTATTCAAATCTCCAAACGCTGCACCACGTCCAATCAATGAGCTACCAAATGCCGGGCCGGCCGTGGCAGACACGTTTACGAATCCTTTGCCCGTGTTCAGCATCAACAGAGGCGTCTGCTTATACTTCAGATAAGGGTTCGTCTTTTCGATGGTATCCAGCACATGGCTTTGCGCTACGAACACGTCGCGTAATCCGTCGTTGTCGGCGTCAACAAAGCGCGCCCCCCAACCTGAATACAAGAGTGTTATCTGACCGACGCCGGCGGAGTTGGTCGTATAAGTAAACGTCAGGTCGCGATCATTGTGATACAGCGGGTAAGTTTCGTTAGATAGCGTGGTGATGAAGACATCCATGTATCCGTCATTGTCATAGTCTCCAACGTCGATACCCATTCCAGCATATGTCTTGCCGTTCTCATCGTAGCCTGCGCCGGACGCAATCGCGATGTCTTCAAAAGTGCCGTTGCCTTTGTTGTGATAGAGCGATTGTCTGACGCTGTCGTTGGCAACGAAGATATCCACCAGACCATCGTTGTCCAGGTCACCAAAAGCAACGCCAAGTGCTTTTCCACCGGGGTCGACAATGCCAGCCTTAAGACTTACATCCTCAAATGTGCCGTCTACGCGTTGCCGGTAAAGAATATTTGTGGCGCCCTTAAAATTGTCCGGATGACAAAAGGCTCGATAACCCGGCCGGATCTCACCGCAGTAAACGGAGCCTGTTTCAAAATCCCAATCCACGTATCGACCGACAAACAAATCCAGGCGCCCGTCTCGATCATAATCAATCCAACCGGCGCTGGTGGACCAACCACCACCAGCTACGCCCGCCTTTTTCGTAACGTCCGTGAAGGTGCCGTCTCCGTTGTTCTTGTACAGGTAGTTGCCGCCGTAACCCGTCACATATAGATCCATGTAACTGTCGTTGTCGTAGTCGGCGACAGCAGTCCCCATGCTAAAGCCATAGCCTTTTAGGCCCGCCCGTTCAGTAACATCTTCAAACTTGCCATCGGCCTTCTGCCGATAGAGCCGGTTCCAGAATTTCGGATCGCGCTTGTCAGGCATGTCACCCTCCGGCATCGGATCTTTGAGAGCAGCGCCGTTGGTAAAGAACAGGTCCATCCGGCCGTCGTTGTCAGCGTCAAACATGGCCACGCCGCCACCCATGGCTTCCAACAAGTATTTCAATGACGTGAAGCTGGGCGAACGTTTGAAATCGATGCCCGATGAGGCCGTCATGTCGGTGAAGGTAACCGGCGATTGTGCCTGCGGCGCCGGCGGAGGCGGCTTTTTTGACGGCACGTCCGAGCTATACGACTTGCCCGTCCGCTGCGGCGCCGGGCTCGGTGATTGAACAGGAGTTGCTGGTTGCTGTTGGCAGATTACTTCCAAAGGTGGCATGGCAAGTACAAGAACTAGCACGAATAACCGTAACGACACTCTTCGGCTTTTGAGAGCGTGACGAAGACTCGGCCTGCACGTCAAACATACTTCTAAGCACAGGCGTGGTTCTCTAAGGGTTCGCATTGGCAAATGGATTCGGTACAGAATGATTGAAATACTCGAAGCGGTCCAAGCCTTACTTGGCGACAATATCAACGTAGTCTTTGCCGCTATAGAGGCGAACGCCATTGCCAGATTTCATCATCATCAGTGGACGCGGGCGCCTAAGGGCCCCGTCTTTGGTGGTTGCTACCGAGAAGAGGTCCATACCTGCCAGGTCGAGAACAGTAAGCTTCCCGTCGTTACTAAAACCAAAACCGTAGGCTCCAGTTCCTAAATCCGTTCCGTTGATAGCGATTGGCGAGTCAGTAATGAGAAACCCTTCGTACTTGGCGCGAACGTCTGCCGCGTATCCGGAAGTGTCGACGAGGCCGGCAATGACGTACCGCTTTCCTCCCCAACGGGCGGCGGCCGAGTTTCGCATCTGTGTGGGCGCTGAGAGTCCCTGGAAATAAAATCCGGGGGGAACTACTCGCGTGAGTTCCGCACCTGAGAGGATTGCGGGGGAACTGCCTTGCGCTGCAACCAGCGCTGGAATCGACACCATTAGAACAGCGATGGCTATTACCGTAAAAGTTCTGAGAGTCTTCATAACAGACTTCCTCCTTGAGTACGCTGAATATGCGAGCGGGATTATCTTACATCTTCCTGGGAAACAGGAATGAAAGTATCGGCTCTACTCGAGCAGCCCAGGCACTCTCATTGTGTTCCGCTCCCTCAGCTTCAAAATATTTGAGGTCTCGGCCCAACCGCCAACCTTTCTCCATTAGCGTGTCTCGTAGAAGGCGGGCATCGACAACCGCTCTTTGTGCCTCCTCCGGCGTGCCTCCTTCTTTCGTACCCATATCCATCCATATTCGAACACGAGGTTTGGTCGTGAGTCCGGTGACATAGCTCACGATCTGTTTGTCGGCAAACCAAACCGAAGGAGAGACTACTGCCAGCTTGCCAAAGACATTCGGATATTTCAGGCCAAGATACAGAGTTACAAGCCCACCCAGCGATGATCCGCCGAGACCTGTGTGGCCGGCACCCTTCAAAGTGCGGTACCGGGAGTCGATAAATGGTTTCAACTCCTCTACAAGCATGTGCCCGTAAAGATCCGCATTGCCTCCCATCTTGTATCTGGCATCCGCCACGGG
>JALZOO010000154.1 GCA_030913905.1 Acidobacteriota bacterium | reverse complement strand
AAAACTTTGATTGAACGTCCCACCCTACCGTTTCCTCTTCAAGCGCTGGAGCGACTGTCGTGGAATTACTGGTGGAGTTGGTCGAGGGACGGCGCCAGTCTTTTCCGCGATCTCGATCCGGTCGCGTGGGAGGAATGCGAGCACAACCCTCGCGAGCTGCTCCGGCAAACTTCTGAATTCCGACTCGCTGAAATGGCGACGGATCCGGTCTATCTCGAGCAGGTTATTAAGCTGGCGGAGAATTTCGACCGCTACATGAGCTCGCCCGAAACATGGGGCGCCGGCACTACGCAAATCTCCCCGGAACATCCGGTCGCTTATTTTTGTGCCGAGTATGGCATCCATAATTCGTTGCCGCTTTACTCCGGTGGCCTTGGTGTTCTCGCTGGTGACCATCTGAAATCGGCGAGTGACCTGGGGCTCCCGCTTGTCGCAGTGGGCCTGCTTTACCACTACGGATATTTTCGCCAGCGTCTTAGTCGAGAAGGCTGGCAGGAAGAATCTTATGGTGAGACCGACCCGGCGAAACTGCCTCTCCAACAAATGCTGTCGGATGATGGCACGCCCATGTGGATTGAGGTCTTGATTCGCGAGCGAACCGTACGTGCTCAAGTTTGGCGAGCGAATGTTGGTCGCGTGGCGCTCTACCTGCTGGACACGAACATTGAGGAAAACGAGGAGACTGATCGTTGGGTTACCGGCCACTTGTATGGTGGTGATCGCGAGACGCGCATAGTCCAGGAAATGCTTCTGGGCATTGGCGGCGTGCGATTGCTGCGCCGTCTCGGCATCGATCCGGCCGTCTTTCATCTTAACGAAGGCCACTCAGCGTTCTTAACGCTGGAGTTGGCGCGTGAATTAGTTCAATCGAACGGTGTGAAGTTTACAGAAGCTGCTGCACAGGTGAAGCAGCGCTGCGTGTTCACGACGCACACGCCTGTTGCTGCGGGTAACGACGAATTCGCTGTGGAGCTGGTGACACGCTCTTTTGGTCCCACCTACGAAACGGAACTTGGTTTGAATCATGACGAGTTCATTGCGCTGGGCCGTGTCGATCCGAAGAACGCGCGCGAAGCCTATGGGTTGACGCCGCTGGCGATTCGGATGTGTCGTTCGACAAACGGTGTGAGCCGCAAGCATGGTGAAGTTTCCCGCGCGCTTTGGCAGAAGCTTTGGCCCGGGGCGAAGATTGAAGACGTTCCAATCACGCATGTCACAAACGGAGTTCACGCGCCCACCTGGGCAGCTCCGCTTATCCAGACGCTGTATCAAAAGTATGTGGGTGAGAATTGGTCGGCGCTGGCGCGCGACCGCAGTCGCTGGGAAAAGGGGATATCGCGTATTTCTGACGAGGAGTTGTGGGCGGCGCATTTGCTTTTGAAGCAACGGCTGGTTGCTTTCATTCGCCGACGCGCCTTCCTCGCGCGCGGCAGTCGCGATGAGGAACAGGAATACACGCTGTCGGCGCAAACCTTGTTCGCCCCGGAAGTACTTACCATCGGTTTTGCCAGGCGCGTGGCTGGGTACAAGCGCTGGAGCCTCCTGCTGAAAGATTCGGCGCGCCTGTTGAAGATTATCAATAACGAAGATCGTCCGGTGCAGTTTGTGTTTGCCGGCAAGGCCCATCCACAGGACAGTGAAGCGAAGGTTATTCTCCAGCAGGTTGCGCAATGGAAATACGATGCGAGCGTTCGTGACCGCGCGGTTTTTCTCGAAGACTACGACCACGAGATTGCACGGCAGATGGTTCAGTCTGTTGATGTCTGGCTAAACGTTCCGAAGCGGCCGCTCGAAGCTTCGGGCACCAGCGGCGAAAAAGTGGCCATGAACGGTGGGCTCAACCTGTCAGTGCTTGATGGCTGGTGGATGGAGGGCTACGACGGCACGAACGGCTTCGCAATAGGCAACCGGGTGGATGACGTTGAAGAAACAAACGTCGATGCCGCCGACGTCGAATCGCTCTACCGCGTACTGGAACAGGAAGTCGTGCCCCTCTACTACGAACTCCAGGACGGCCTGCCCCGCAAATGGCTGGCAATGATGAAGCGTTCAATCGCCACTCTGGTCCCAGAGTTCAACAGCGACCGCATGGTTGAGGAATACGCCCGCCGGATATATAACTAACTCCACGCTACCTTCACAACCTTATCCCTGGCGACTTTTCTGGTTGCTACTTATCGCGGCGACCTTCGGCGCGCTGTGCATCATTCCGATTGCGTTTGACATGCGCAACGCGTTGCTTACCCCGTTTGAACCACCTCCCATCCCGCTACCGCTCCTTGTTGCGATTGGAACCGTTCAAAACTTAGCCATACTTGCTTTGGTCGTTTGGTTGGGACTGAAGCTTTCGCGTCGCCTTGGTCTCCGCGCGCCGCTACTCGAAGCGTGGGTCAGTCAATCGAAAGATGATCGGCCGCGCGACTTGAGAGTCAGACAATTGGTCACGGCGGGTTTACTCACGGGTGTCGCTGTAGGAATTGTCTTGTTGGTTTCTTTGCTCGTGCTCGTGCCTCGACTGCCGAATTTGCCTTTTGTCATCGCAGCGAAGTTGCCGGTTTGGAAACGATTCCTGGCCTGCTTCTACGGAGGGATTTACGAAGAAGTGTTCACTCGACTCTTCCTCTTGTCGCTGGTCGCGTGGATTGCGAATCGCAGCTGGCGAAAGAGCGCACCCCAATTGTCGAATGGCGCTTTCTGGTTTGCGAATATTCTGGTGGCAATCCTGTTCGGCCTGGGTCATCTACCATCCGCCTCGCTCTTCATGCCCATCACACCGCTGGCCGTGACCGCCGCACTCGTACTCAATGGCATCGCCGGAATTTCGTTTGGTTACCTCTATCGCCGTTATGGCCTCGAGACAGCAATGATTGCTCATTTCACCGCCGATTTCGTGATTTATGTTCTGGGGCCGATGCTTCTAATCCACTGACTGCTTTGCACCAAAAGTAGTGAATTAGTCGGCGTAACGGTATCAGAACCGGGAGCGGGCCGGGGTCCCCAGGCGGGCAGCCCGCTTCGGATGGTGGATACGACCGGGTAACGATCAACCAGCCGCGAAGCGGCGGCATGTAATAACCCCGGGCGTTAGCCCAGGGTTCGAGTCACAGAAACAAATGGAAAGCCCGGGAAGCGGGCCACAGAGTTCACCCAACCCCGCCGAGCGCCGTTGACTTTAGGACCCGGTCGCTACCCCGACTCGTCGGGGTTCCGTATTCGTCGACCAGCACGGAAACTCGTCCCCATCGTATTTATTAACTACGTGATCCACGCCCTTATGGGCGTGGATATTGAATGCCGGCCCTTCGGGCCTGCCGTCAAGCTACCCGAAACGATCTCCCCACCGACTCGTGTGCTAAACTAAATGCCTTCGGTGTTCGCTAAATAAGGACGGAGATTCAACTGCGCCGGCCCTTAGCCTCGTAGAAAACTTCAACCTTGATGTGTCGCCTCGAATTTAGATCAGCATGAAATACTGCACGGTCTGTAAAGCAAAGTACGACGACAGTGTGAGCTTCTGTCCAACGGACGGCGAAGTTCTCGAAGACGATCCCTCGTCTATCGTCGGCACTGTGCTGGACGGGCAGTACAACATCGAGTCGCTTCTTGGGAAGGGCGGCATGGGAGCCGTCTACCTGGCGCGGCACATACTGCTTGGCGATCGTGTGGCTATAAAAATCCTGCCACCCGAAGTGAGAAACAATGCCGAATGGCTGCGGCGGTTCAGGCGCGAGGGTCAGGCGGCGCGCCGCTTTCGCCATGCAAACGCCGTCACAGTTTACGATTTGAGAACTGCTGCTGACGGCACCATCTACATGGTGATGGAGTACGTCGAAGGTCACACGCTCGATGCCGAGTTGAAGCGGCGTGTGCGTCTCTCGCCCGCCGAAGCACTTGAGATCCTCGAACCGGTCATGAGCGTCCTGAATACGGCCCACGCAATGGGCGTAGTCCACCGCGATCTTAAACCTGAAAACATCATGATGGGTAAGGCGACTACGGGTGGCGAGTCTACGGTCAAGCTGCTGGACCTGGGCATCGCCAAGATGCGCGAAATTGCCGGCGTCGAAAGCAGCGGCACCACCGAACTCACCATGGCGGGCCAGGTCCTTGGCACGCCTTACTACATGTCGCCGGAACAGTGGGGCGAGTTGTCGCGCGACGGTGATTTTGAGATTGACGGGCGTGCAGACATCTACAGCCTGGGACTGGTGGCTTACCAGATGATCACCGGCAAGCGTGCTTATTCCGGAAACACGCTGCATGAGTTGCGACGTGAACATCTTTATGAGAGTCCGGCTCCTCTTCACGCCGTGGTTCCTGGTGTCTCGCCTGCATTTGGTGAGGTTGTCAGTCGCGCTATCTCGAAAGATCGTGCTGACCGGCAAGCCACCGCGGGCCAACTGGCCGCCGAGTTGAGAGCGGCGTTGGGACCAACAAGCGCAACCTCCGAGACCGGCAGGACGTTCCCCGACATTCCGTATCCTGACGGCGCAGCGCACACACAAGATTCAGGGAAGGCTATTGATACAAAGTCTGACGTGAACGCAGCCACTGTTCTTACCGTCGATGCAACCCCTACGACTCCGCCGAGTAGTGGCTCGCCAGGCAAGCCGGCTGCGGTGAGCGAAGTGGGCGCGCCGGCAATGAACCAAGCGCAACAGCCATTCGTTCACGCAGACGACATGGCCTCCAGCGTGACGATTCAACAGCAGCCGCGCACCCCTGTTGCAGCGCCACCGAAGTCGCGCGGCAAGTCGCTGATATTCGCCGGTGCCGGAGTTCTGGTCCTGGTTCTGCTTCTGGTTGGCGTCGGTGGAATTTTCGCCTTCAACTGGTTCAAGACGAAGCCGGAGGCGAACGCGGTAACGGGCACCAAGAGCAAATCATCAACATCGACTGGTGCAGACAGTGATTCGAGTGGCGACGTAGGAACGGCCAATCGTGAGTTCGGACGGTACTGGCTCGAAGTGTTGCCGGCGGGTTTGATTGCTGAGCCCAAGCGAGTTGCCGGCGCGGTACCGCTTGGTTCGGGACAGGCATTCAAATTCAATTTCAACTTCAATGAAGACGGCTACGTCTATATCGTCGGTCCCGGCGAACGAAATCAACCCACGGCATTTCTTACGTCCAGGCCCGCGCCGGTATCCGGGCTGGACAGCAATCAGGTGAGCAAGGGAAGCGATTTCAGTTTTCCAAGTGGACTTGAACACTGGTTGGAACTGGACAAGAAACCTGGTACGGAGAACTACACGATCATTTTTTCGCCGCAAGCCTTGTCGTCGCCTGCGTTCTTTAATGAACAGGCAACCGGAAAACCGCTAAGCGAAACAGAACATGCGGAATTCAACACTTTCATAGCCCAGCACAAGACCACCGAACCAGTGACAGAATTAAACGATAAGGATTCGACGGCGCCCTTTGTAACTGTGAAGGTGCCGCAATCCGCCAACGACGGAGCTCTGGTTGTTTTTGAAGTGCGGATTCAGCACAAGTAGAGTCGCAGCTTGTAAACGTACTGACGTGAAGGAGAAGTCTGATGAGAACGAGAGTTGTATTCGTAGGTGTGTTGTTCGTGCTTGCAACGTTTGGTGCTATGCCCGCGTTCGCGCAGGACGACGAGGTGCGCGGAGCGTTTATGACAACGCGGCCCAAGACCTCCAGCAAGCCGAAACCGGGTCCCGCGCGAAAACCTAACCGGCGCCGCCCGAAGGCTATTACCGGAGGGGGCAATGTCACGACACCTGCTCCAACGGGTGGCACATCGAAGGCGACTGCCCAGCGGATAGGAATGGGGCTGACGTTGTTCATGCGCGATTCGAATGGCATGGCCGTGCGTACCGATCCCTCACGTGAATTTAAGAACGGCGACCGCGTGCGGGTGTTGCTGGAAACCAATGCCGATGGATACCTCTACATCTTCAACACTACAGACGGCGGCCAGCCCGAGCTGATTTACCCGGCGCCGGAACTGGATGAGGCTGGAAACTACATTCAGGCCCACGTTCCGTTTGAGATTCCTTCAAGCGTGGCGCCTGAAGAGCGACTGCGGTGGTTTGCGTTTGATCAGAATCCCGGCACTGAAAAAGTGTATTTCGTTTTCTCGCGCGAGCCGCTGGCAGGCGTGCCCATTGAAGATGACCTGATAACTTTTTGCCGCGACAATAAACCGAAATGCCCGTGGACGCCCTCGACGGAAGTCTGGGCGCAGATCCAAACGGAATTGAACGCGCCGACACAGGTCGCCCGGGCTTCAAGCTTCGGGAAAACACAAACCTCGTCAGAGTCTGACGCTGTGGCGCGCGGCCTTGGATTGAACCGCGATGATCCTGAACCGTCGCTGATAATGTTGACGGCCTCAACAGACAAGAAGGTCCTCATCGCGACCTTAGACTTGATTCACAAGGCAGTGAGTGTAGTAGGCAACTAGTAAGCGAGAGAGTTGTAGCGCAAACTGTTAGTTTGGGGTCCGGAGACGACAACGGGGGAGTTGCAGCGGAGGCAATAGTCATGAAGTTCATTCTTATTTTCGTTACCAGTCTACTGCTGGGCTTTCCGTCGAACGCGTTTTCCCACCCGGCATCAGGAGGCGGCGGTGTACAGGTGCAACAGACTAGTCAGGCATCCGTCGCTCTGAAAGAGGGAAGACGCCTGCTCAAGCGGGGCAACGCCGATCAAGCTCTCGGAAAATTGCAAACGGCGCTCGAACTCTATACCGCGGCAAATGACAGAAAAGGAGTTGCGGCCGCACACAACGAACTCGGCGATCTTTACCTGAGACAAGGTCAGCCCAAGCCTGCTCTGGTGCACTACCAGACTGCCTACGACGCACTCACCGGCGCGCTGGTCGTGGAACAAAAAAATGCTGCCGCAGCGGGCACGGGTGCTCGAATGGTTGATTCCCGCGCCGGTACCTTGACCGATACAGCGGCGAGCGCCAGCGACACCGGCTTCAACGCGCAGCTTCTGCTCGCAAAGATTGGTGATACAAACTACCGCCTGGGCCAAATGGGGCCGGCGGCGGCGTCTTACGCGCGCATGACGGTCAAGAAGCCGGAGAGCGCAGCCAAGAAGGCAGGTGGCATCTTTGGAAGGATTGCTCCGTCTATCGCCCTCGGTAACGCCACGGACAGCGTCGGTATCGGATCCGCC
>JALZOO010000143.1 GCA_030913905.1 Acidobacteriota bacterium | reverse complement strand
GAGCAGGTCGCAGCAGTGCGGAATTACTACCAGGCGCAGCAGATGTTTGGTATTCCGAAAAAGGGTGAGTGCGAATACACGCGTGTGCTCGACCTTGAGTTGGATTCGATCGTTCCCAGCGTTGCTGGTCCCAAGCGGCCACAGGATCGAATTGAACTATCAAACCTGAAACACGAGTTTGCCGATCTTCTGCAAAAGCCCATTAGCGAGGGTGGTTACGGAAAATCGAGCGATGAGATAGCTGTCCGCTACTTCACGCGGATTGGGACCCTCGATTTCGCGAAAACAGCAGTCGCGGGTGGTGGTGAGCAGGCTCCTGAAACTGTGCCGGTCGCCGCGGGCGGGATCAATACTCCGCAGAATACAAGCGTTTGGACGGAGACGGAGATGGTCAACAATCGGCCCACTCCCGATCGCCTGGAAGAAGTTGATCCGGAAGAGTTCCCGCACGCGGAGGTTGATTTGGGCCATGGTGACGTCGTAATCGCAGCCATCACGTCGTGCACTAATACTTCCAATCCGAGTGTGATGATCGCTGCGGGTTTGGTGGCGAAGAACGCTGTGGCAAGGGGTTTGACTGTTCGCCCGGCAGTAAAGAATTCGCTGGCGCCGGGCTCGCGGGTCGTGACTGAGTATCTCCAGCAGACGGGATTGCAGGAGTATTTAGATCAACTCGGCTTTAATCTGGTTGGCTATGGCTGCACCACCTGCATCGGTAACTCGGGTCCGCTCGATCCCAACATCGAACATGTAATCGGCGACCACGATCTGATTGCAGCAAGCGTTTTGTCTGGCAATCGAAACTTCGAGGCGCGCGTGCACCAGAGTGTGAAGGCAAACTTTCTTATGAGCCCGCCGCTGGTGGTGGCGTTTGCAATCGCCGGGCGCGTCGATATCGATCTCTCGAAAGAGCCACTGGGCAAGGGAAGCGACGGCAAAGATGTCTATCTGAATGAGATTTGGCCGACCCTTCAAGACATCAGTTCATTGATGCGCACGGCATTTGATCCGGAAACCTATCGCCGGTTGTACAGCGATTTCGCCGAGAAGAATCCGATGTGGAACGAAATCCCGACATCCACCGGAGACGTTTACGAGTGGGACCCCGAATCGACCTACATTCAGGAGCCGCCATACTTCGAAAACTTCAGTAACGCTATCGATGACTGGTGCGATGTTCGGGGCGCACGTCCGCTGGCGATTTTTGGTGACTCCGTTACCACGGATCACATCAGTCCTGCGGGCGCGATTAAGCCGAATTCACCTGCCGGACTTTATTTGCAGTCAAAGGGCGTAAGTATTGAAAACTTCAACAGCTACGGTGCGCGCCGCGGCAATCATGAAGTCATGCTGAGAGGCACCTTCGCCAACGTGCGGATAAAGAACCTGATGGTCCCGGGCGTGGAGGGCGGCGTCACCGTTCATTTTCCCGATGGCGAGCGCATGAGTATCTACGACGCAGCCATGAAGTATAAGGAAGAAGGCGTGCCCCTGGTGGTAATTGCCGGACAGGAGTACGGCACGGGAAGCTCGCGTGACTGGGCGGCAAAGGGGACGCGGCTGCTCGGCGTGAAGGCCGTCGTTGCGCAAAGCTTTGAGAGGATCCATCGTAGCAACCTGGTGGGAATGGGCGTTCTGCCATGTCAGTTCAAGGAAGGAACCAACGCAGCTTCACTCGGGCTTGATGGGACCGAGACGTTTGATCTGCTGGGCCTCGAAGAAGGCGTCAGACCCCTACAGCATCTGCAATTGATCATTCATCGCGCGTCCGGAGAGTCGGAAGAAATCGCGGTGATTCTCCGCATTGACACACCCATTGAAATCGACTACTACCAGCACGGCGGAATTCTGCCTTACGTGCTGAGGCAGTTGCTGGCGGGCACTACAGACTTTTAGACGGAAGCAGGAGAACTTTGAGTGTTTCCTGCTAAACTAATGGCAACCAGTCTTCTCGCAACTAAGAATTGAAGGAGTAAAGAAAATGTCATCCGCACAACCTGTCGAAGCAAATGTGCCTCGCAAGTATCAGCTTCTAATCGATGGAAAATGGATCGACGCTGAATCGGGCAAAACGTTCACGACCCCCAATCCCTCCACCGGCGAGACGCTCGCCGAAGTGGCGGAAGCTGACAAGGCCGACATTGACAAGGCCGTAACTGCGGCGCGACGGGCCTTCGAAGGGAAGTGGTCTAAGATCAGCGCGCGCGACCGGGGCCGAATGCTTTACAAGCTTTCGCAGCTAATTGAAGAACGCAGCGCGGAACTGGCCGCCCTGGAAACTGCCGACAACGGCAAACCAATCAAAGAATCTACCTATGTCGATCTGCCGCAGGTTGCGGAGAATTTCGAATACTTCGCCGGCTGGGCCACGAAGATTGAAGGCGAGACGATTCCTGTGCCTGGCGAAATGTTCAATTACACGCTGCGTGAACCGGTAGGTGTTTGCGGCCAGATCATCCCATGGAATTTCCCGCTGTTAATGGCGGCCTGGAAACTCGCTCCGGCATTGGCGGCAGGCAACACGGTAGTGCTCAAGCCCGCGGAGCAAACTC
>JALZOO010000141.1 GCA_030913905.1 Acidobacteriota bacterium | reverse complement strand
GAGTTTGCTCCGCGGGCTTGAGCACTACCGTGTTGCCTGCCGCCAATGCCGGAGCGAGTTTCCAGGCCGCCATTAACAGCGGGAAATTCCATGGGATGATCTGGCCGCAAACACCTACCGGTTCACGTAGCGTGTAATTGAACATCTCGCCCGGCACGGGGATCGTCTCGCCTTCGATCTTCGTGGCCCAGCCGGCGAAGTATTCGAAATTCTCCGCAACTTGCGGGAGGTCAACGTAAGTAGATTCTTTGATTGGCTTGCCGTTGTCAGCAGTTTCCAGGGCGGCGAGTTCTGCGCTGCGTTCTTCAATTAACTGCGAAAGCTTGTAAAGCATTCGCCCCCGGTCGCGCGCGCTGATCTTGGACCACTTCCCTTCGAAGGCACGTCGAGCGGCCGTTACGGCCTTGTCAATGTCGGCCTTGTCAGCTTCCGCTACCTCGGCGAGAGTGTCGCCCGTGGAGGGATTGGGGGTCGTGAACGTTTTGCCCGATTCAGCATCGATCCATTTTCCATCGATCAGTAGCTGATATTTGCGTGGCACATTAGCTTCGACAGGTTGTGCGGATGACATTTTCTTTACTCCTTCAATTCGTAGTTGCTAGAAGACTGGTTGCCATTAGTTTAGCAGCAAACAGTAAAAACTCTCCGGCTTCAGGTTAAAAGTCCGTAGTGCCCGCCAGCAACTGCCTTAACACGTAAGGCAGGATTCCGCCGTGCTGGTAGTAGTCGATTTCAATGGGTGTGTCAATGCGGAGAATCACGGCGATTTCCTCCGATTCTCCGGACGCGCGATGAATCATCAATTGCAGATGCTGCAGCGGCGTGACGCCTTCCTCAAGTCCCATAAGATCAAACGTCTCGGTGCCATCAAGTCCGAGCGACGCTGCATTCGTCCCTTCCTTAAACTGGCATGGCAGGACGCCCATGCCTACCAGATTGCTCCGATGAATCCGCTCAAAGCTTTGCGCAATTACCGCCTTCACGCCGAGCAGCCGCGTCCCCTTTGCCGCCCAGTCACGCGAGCTTCCCGTGCCGTACTCCTGTCCGGCAATCACCACCAGAGGCACGCCCTCCTCCTTATACTTCACGGCAGCCTCGTAGATACTCATGCGCTCGCCATCCGCGAAATGAACGGTTACGCCGCCCTCCACGCCCGGGACCATTAAGTTCTTTATGCGGACATTAGCGAAGGTGCCCCTCAGCATGACTTCATGATTACCACGACGTGCACCGTAGCTATTGAAGTCCTCAATCTTGACTCCTTTTGACTGCAAATAGAGTCCGGCAGGGGAATTCGGTTTGATCGCGCCCGCAGGACTGATGTGATCCGTGGTAACAGAGTCACCAAAAATAGCCAGCGGACGAGCGCCCTTTACATCGCACCAATCATCGATAGCGTTACTGAAGTTTTCGAAGTATGGCGGCTCCTGGATGTAGGTGGATTCGGCATCCCAATTGTAAACATCTCCGGTGGACGTCGGGATGTCGTTCCACATCGGGTTCTTCTCGGCGAAATCGATGTACAACCGGCGATAGGTATCCGGATCAAATGCTGTGCGCATCAACGAACTGATGTCCTGGAGGCTTGGCCAAATCTCATTCAAGTAGACATCTTTGCCGTCGCTTCCTTTGCCCAGCGGCTCTTTGGCTAAATCAATATCGATACGCCCGGCGATTGCAAATGCCACAACCAGCGGCGGGCTCATAAGAAAGTTTGCCTTCACACTCTGGTGCACGCGCGCCTCGAAGTTTCGATTACCAGACAAAACGCTCGCGGCGATCATCACACTTGGATTAGAAGTGTTCGTGCACGACGTAATGGCCGCGATTACGACGTCGCCATGGCCTAAATCAACTTCCGCGTGCGGGAACTCTTCCGGGTCAACTTCCTCAAGACGATCGGGCGTGGGACGATTGTTGACCATCTCCGTCTCGGTCCAAACGCTTGTATTCTGTGGGGTATTAACCCCGCCCGCGGCGACCGGCACCGATTCAGGCCGCTGCTCGCCACCACCCGCGACTGCTGTTTTCGCGAAGTCCAGCGTCCCAATCCGCGTGAAGTAGCGGACAGCTATCTCGTCACTCGATTTTCCGTATCCGCCTTCGTTGATGGGTTTTTGCAGAAGATCGGAGAACTCCTGTTTCAGGTTAGATAGTTCAATTCGATCCTGTGGCCGCTTTGGACCAGCAATGCTGGGAACGATCGAATCCAACTCCAGGTCGAGCACGCGCGTGTATTCACACTCACCCTTTTTCGGAATACCAAACATCTGCTGAGCCTGGTAGTAACTTCGCACTGCCGCGACCTGCTCTTCGCTACGTCCGGTAGCTTGGAGGTACAGACACGTTTCCTCGTCAACCGGAAAGAACCCCATCGTTGCGCCATACTCAGGCGCCATGTTTGCAATAGTGGCCCGGTCAGTTACGGAAAGACTGGAGGCGCCGTCACCGTGAAACTCAACAAATTTTCCGACGACCTTAGCTTTACGCAACATCTCTGTTACGCGAAGCACCAGGTCGGTTGCTGTCACGCCCTGGCGCAGGGCGCCGGTCATGTGAACTCCGATGACGTCGGGTACGAGAAAATAAACCGGCTGGCCCAACATCGCGGCTTCCGCTTCGATGCCGCCTACGCCCCAACCAACGATGCCAAGGCCATTGATCATCGTCGTGTGCGAATCAGTTCCTACCAGCGTGTCGGGATAGTAGACATCGTGGCGCTCAGTCACAGTCTTCCCGAGAAACTCGAGGTTTACCTGGTGGCAGATACCAATGCCCGGTGGAATAACTGCGAACCCATCGAAAGCCTGAGTGCCCCACTTCAGGAATTGATAACGCGACACGTTGCGTTTGAATTCCATCTGCATGTTTTTCTCAAACGCATCTTTGGTGCTAGCAAAATCCACCTGGACTGAGTGATCAATCACAAGGTCGACCGGCACCAGGGGCTCGATGACTCCGGTGTTCTTGCCGAGGCGCGCCACCGCCGAACGCATCGCCGCCAGGTCCACGAGCAAAGGGACTCCGGTGAAGTCCTGGAGCAGTACGCGGGCAACGATAAACGGAACCTCGTCTGTCCGTTCCGCATTAGGCTGCCAGCCGGCAATAGCGCGAATATCGTCTTCGTTTATCTTGTTGCCGTCGCAGTTACGCAGCACCGACTCCAAAACAATCCTGATGCTTACGGGCAGTTTCGAAATCTGGCCCAGCCCTTCTTTTTCGAGTTGTGGCAACGAATAAAACTGGCCAGACTTGCCGGGAGCGGGATTGAAAGTTTGGAGGGAATTAAAGGGACCTTTTGGCATAGAAACGGAGCGTGCCTTTGTGTGGCAAACCCTACCTTGCGGTAGTGATTGTCAGGGAAATGATGAATTTTTCTTTGCAACTAAGTGTAAGTCCACGCTGCTTGATCGTCAAGGAAGGTGTCTGGCGGACTAATCTGCGTGGGTCGGCGAATACAGAACCCCGACGAGTCGGGGTAGTGACCGGGTCGAGAATGAACCTCCCGCCGCTCCCGTAGCTCATCGATCGACTTGACTTGCATTGAGCGCAGCGCTACTCGCGACCCGGTCGCTACCGCTCCCGGTTCCGTATTTGTGCGTTCAAGGAATCGTGGCTGCAGAGCAACGGCTTGTTGCTCAAAGTTTATCTGATTGTTATAGTTCTTCATCCCCCGCATTTAGTTTCGCCTAACAAGTCGAGCGTTTCGTTTTTACCTTCGAACCCGTATCGAGATCTGCATAGTTCGAAACTCGTAGAGGAGTCTTCATATGGCAAAGAAAACATCAAATGGATTTGAGTACTTAAGCAATGATCCCAACTTCGTTCCCAATCCTGACATTGAGGAGTTCATGGAGGAAGAGATCTCGCGCGCTCCGAAGGATGCAGACTTGCTCGCGCAACGGCTTCGAAACAACACGGCGGCGTCGCCGAAAGACGCCGGGGGAGACCTGGACGCTTCGTGGGAAGATGTAAACGACAGTGGCTCTGAATCAGTGGCCGGCGATAATCCAACTCCGGATCAATCCATGGTGGAGGAAAACGCAAACGCGTTGGGTGTTAATTTTGAGGATAACGAGGAACTGGAGTTTCTAGACAAGATTGAGCGGCGGGATCGAGATCGTTATGAACTAGACGAAAGCTCAAAAGCGGACGAGGATACGATCTGACCTTCCGGCGCCGGTTAAAACAGTTTTCGGCTATCCACCAGGATTGTAACCGGCCCGTCGTTTACCAATTCAACCTGCATCATTGCTCCAAACCTGCCGCAGGCGACTTCACCCAGAAGCTTGCGCACTTCAGCAACAAAGAATTGGTATAGCGGTTCAGCTTTCTCAGGCGCCGCTGCATCAATCCACGATGGGCGCAACCCCCGTCGAACGTCTCCATAAAGCGTAAACTGCGAAATCACCAACACGCCGCCGTTGACGTCTTTCACCGAGACATTCATGTTCCCTTGTTCATCGTCGAAGATACGCAAAGCGGAGATCTTCGCGGCAAGATAGACAGCATCAGCTTCAGAATCGTCGCGCGCCACACCTAACAAAACGACGAAACCATGTTTGATCTCGCCGGCTATTTCACCTTCGACACTAACTTTCGCGCGAGTCACGCGCTGGACTACAGCACGCATCTATTTCTTGGGAGGTTTGCTTGGTCGGATTTCGACGCGGCTCACAAGCGCTCTGTCATCGTGGTGAAGAAGATCGATAACTACCCTGGCGATATCAGACGGTTTCAGTTGCCATGACTTTGAATCGTCAGGCGCGTCGCCGCCAAACTCGGTGTTCACTGAACCGGGCATGATGTAGCTCACCTTG
>JALZOO010000199.1 GCA_030913905.1 Acidobacteriota bacterium | reverse complement strand
TCTTTGACGCGATGTTAGACTCCGTCGCTTTTGCTGATTATTACGTAGGGAGGCTGGAAGTTTGCTATTTGCTTTAGCAGGTGGCGCTATTCAATTAGTGCCCGACGGCACAATAATCTTTCACCTGCTGCTGATCATTTTGATGGTGGCTCTTTTGAATGCCACCCTCCTTAACCCGATCAATCGCATCCTTGAAGAGCGGGACCGCCGGACCAAGGGCCGCCTCAGCGAAGCCGAAACAATACTTCAAAAAGTAGAAGAGCGACTGGCTCATCACGAAGCACGGCTTCGACAGGCGCGCGCTGAGGCGTACTCGGTTATGGAAAAGCAACGGCTCAATGCTTCGGCGGAACGCGAGCGAAAACTGAGCCAGGTGAGGTCCGAAGTTGGGAGCCGCGTCGCGGATGAAAAAGCAAAGTTGCAAAGGGCCGCCGAAGAAGTGAAGGCTGACTTGGCATCAGAGTCACGCAATATTGCATTGGATATTAGTCGACGCATTCTTGGTAGACCTATAGCCGCACAACCGAGCGCCTAGTTCATAGTGGACGTGGGAGTTATTTTGTTTTTTTTAGCGGTTTCGATAGTCACTTTGTTCGAGATCAGCACGGACGGACAGTACCCCTGGTGGAACTATCCCGGTCTCGAGCTCTGGAAGTTCGTCAATCTGTTCCTATTCATCGCCGCTGCGCTTTACTTGCATCGCCGTTTTGGAAGGCCGTTTCGAGAGGCGCTGCGCTCCAGGAGCGAGGGAATTAAGCGAGAACTGATTCGGGCACGTGAAGAGCGGGATCAAGCGATGACCAAGTTGGCCGAAGTTGAACAGCGCTTTGAAAGGTTGGATGCCGAGGTTGCAACGGTTAGGGAAAGAGCGTCCGCGGAGGCAGAGGCGGAGAGGGCGCGAATCAAATCGGCGACCGAGCTAGAGATTTCGAAAATGCAGGAGCAGGCCAAGAGGGAAATTGAGAGCGCCGGCAAGGCAGCGCGTCTCGAACTTCAGCGATTCGCGGCACAGGAAAGTGTGCGCTTGGCAGAAGAGATTCTTGAACGAGAGATACGCCCCGAAGACGACGCACGTCTAACTGCGCGGAGCGTGGAGGAACTCGGGAGGACGCAAGCTTGAGTTCTCAGACCGTGGCGCGGCGTTATGCCTCCGCACTGGCCGACGTAGTGATTTGGCGCGATGAACAAGCCGAGGTGCGCGAGGAACTTCGGGTCTGGGAGCAGATGATCCTGAGTAACGCGCTTCTTCTAGAGGCGTTCACAAATCCGACGATTCCCTACGATCAGAAGAACCAACTTCTTAACGAGTTAATCAAACGCACCCAGGCTCGTCAAACAACTGCGAATTTCCTCCGGGTACTTCTAAAGAACCAACGAATCGCCGACTTGCCACAGGTTAACGCCAAACTGGATCAAGTGTTGGACGATCGAGAAGGATTAATAACTGCCCGCGTAACATCTGCACGTCCCGTTTCAGAACCGAGTAGAGCCGCTCTTGAAGAAGCTCTGGCGAAGATCACTCGAAAAAGAGTGCGCCTGACCTTCGAGACCGACGAGTCTCTGCTTGGCGGAGTTGTTACAAGAGTGGGTTCAACTATCTACGACGGATCGGTGCGTAATCAACTGCGACAGCTCGGTCAGGAACTTGCGGGTACATAAGCACGAGGTAAACGATGGAACCAATTAGAGCAGACGAAATCAACGAGATTATTCGAAAACAGATTGAGAACTTCGATTCGGGCGTCACTGTCATGGAAGTGGGCACGGTCATCAAGGTTGGTGACGGCATTGCGGAGATTCACGGCCTCGAAAAAGTAATGGCGGGGGAGTTGTTGGAATTCCCACACGACGTACGCGGGCTGGCGCTGAATCTTGAGGAGGACAAGGTCGGTGCCGTGCTGTTTGGCGACTTTCAGACGATCAAGGAAGGTGACTTGGTAAAGCGCACAGGTCGCATCATGGAAGTTCCGGTGGGAGAAGCGATGGTTGGCCGCGTCGTCGACGCCCTTGGAAACCCGATCGATGACCGCGGTCCAATAGTAACTGAGACCTACTTTCCGATTGAACGAATTGCACCAGGGGTTGTCGACCGTCAACCCGTGAAGGAGCCTCTGCAAACAGGGCTAAAAGCTATCGACGCGATGGTTCCAATTGGCCGCGGGCAGCGTGAACTAATTATCGGAGACCGACAAACCGGAAAAACTGCCGTTGCGGTCGACACCATTATCAATCAAAAGGGCAAAGACGTAATTTGCATTTATGTGGCAATCGGTCAGAAGGCTTCGACCGTCGCACAGGTTGTAAAGACTTTGTCAGACTTCGGCGCACTGGAATACACAATTGTGGTCAAAGCCACAGCATCAGACCCTGCAGCGATGCAGTTTCTTGCGCCATATTCGGGTGCAGCCATGGGCGAATATTTTCGCGATAACGGTCGCCATGCGTTGACGATTTACGACGACTTATCGAAACAAGCAGCAGCCTACCGAGAGATTTCGCTCCTCCTCCGCCGGCCACCCGGTCGTGAAGCATATCCAGGTGACGTGTTCTATCTGCATTCTCGCTTGCTTGAGCGCGCGGCAAAGTTGTCTGACCTCAAGGGGGGCGGCTCACTAACGAGCCTGCCGATCATTGAGACTCAGGCAGGGGACATCTCGGCCTACATCCCTACGAACGTAATCTCGATCACTGACGGCCAGATCTTTCTCGAAGCGGATCTTTTCAACAGCGGTATTCGTCCGGCAATCAACGTGGGCAACAGCGTGTCTCGCGTTGGTGGATCAGCCCAGATTAAGGCAATGAAACAAGTCGCTGGCACACTACGCATCGACTTGGCCCAGTTCAGAGAGTTGCAGGCGTTCGCGCAGTTTGGATCTGATCTCGACAAAGCCACGCAAGTGCAGTTGGCACGCGGCGAGCGCTTGGTCGAGATATTGAAGCAGCCACAGTATCAGCCAATGAATGTAGAAAATCAGGTACTCGTGATCTGGGCCGCCAGTAATGGTTATGCTGACGACATCGCAATCGAGGACGTTCGTCGTTTTGAAGCTGAGTTATTGAAGTTTGTCGAAAACTCACATCCGGGTGTGCTGCAAAGCATTCGTGAAAAGAAAGCTTTGACCGACGAAATCATCACCGATCTCAAGCAGTTGTTGTCTGACTTCAAGGATACGTGGAAAGAAAGAGCAACTGCATCGGCCGCCGAGTCAGCCAGAGTTACAGCGACAAATTCCGAAGCGCAGCCTGTTAGCGCAGGAGCATAATTTCTACCGCAGATGCCGAATCTTTTAGACATACGCCGGCGCCTCAAGTCGGTTAAGAACACGCAGCAGATCACCAAGGCCATGAAGATGGTCTCGGCTGCGAAGCTAAAGCGCGCCCAGGATCGCGTTGTCACAGCGCGCCCCTTCGCAAACAAGATGATGGAAGTGATGTCCGGTGTGGCAGATCGTACAGACGAAGATTTTCATCACCCGTTGCTGGACACTCGTGGGGACGAGCGCTACCTGCTGGTGCTGATCACAGCCGACAAGGGTCTTTGCGGAGCTTTTAATACGAACTTGATCAAAGCCGCCCAGGCTTTTATTAATGAGAACCCTGGCAAACAGATAGAGATTTTGGCTGTTGGGCGGAAAGGCCGTGATTTCTTTCGGCGAAGAAATGCCACTGTGGCAGGCGAATACATTGGGCTTACCGGGAAAGGGCGCGTGGAATTCTCCGAAGCGCTTGACGTCGCGCGAGATGTGATTCAACGCTTCACAGAAGACAAGTCAATTGATAAAGCATTTGTCGTTTACAACGAATTCAAGTCTGTGCTTCAGCAGCGAGTGGTGACGGCCCAACTACTGCCGGTCGCCCGTCAAACAGCGGCCGACGATTCTGGCGCCGCCAGTCAGTCGGTAAGTCGCGTTGATTACATCTACGAGCAACCAGCCGCAGAAATCTTCGCTCGGCTGCTTCCGCGCCTTGTTGAAACACAAATTTTTCGCGCTTTGCTTGAGTCGGTAGCTTCTGAGCATGGCGCCCGCATGACCGCCATGGATTCTGCTTCCAAGAACGCACGTGAGCTTATCGACTCGTTGACTCTCAACATGAACCGCGTCCGTCAGGCAGCCATTACAAACGAGATCATCGAGGTGGTTTCGGGCGCAGCGGCTCTCTAAAGGCTTAAACGATTATCCAACTCAGGAGGGGAAGCGGCACGAGGCGGCTTCCCCTTATTAGTTTGTTCTCATGGTTAACACAGCCCACGATGGCGATGTAGCGCCAAACAATTCTTCTGTAATGAGACGCGTGGTGCGGTATGGGCCGCTCCTGGTTTGGATAGGATTCATTTCGTTTGCTTCGACAGGTGAATTTTCGGCAGACAACACCTCACAGATTGTTAGGCCGATACTCCTGTGGCTGTTTCCTAACATCAGCGAAGCTGCACTAGTCTCGATACACTTCCTGACGCGGAAGGCAGCGCATTTTTGTGAGTATGCCGTTCTAGCTTTCCTGGCAAGACGCGCTTTCATTAGTTCCTCAAAGTCCGTTATACGTCGGCATTGGTTCGCTATTTCATTGGCACTGGTCGTGCTAAATTCATTGCTCGATGAGTTTCATCAGGCGTTTGTCCCGACTCGTACGGGCTCAATTTACGATAGCGCGATCGACGTGCTTGGCGGATTAATAGTACTGACGGTATTCAGGTTTTACGGAAAGGCGCCTAAAGAGGTTGGAGCAAAACACTAGCGTGAGCTAATCCACTTTCCTACTGGCGCAGCTTTATGCAATATTTAAGACGCTGGCGATGAGAGTCGAACCGACTAAATAGCTGACAGCTGACCTGGGCCGTCAAAGGAGAATCGAAATGGGAATCTTGGATGCCATCCGTTCGCAGTTTATTGAAGTCATCGAGTGGCTCGACGACTCGGGAAACACGATCCTTTACCGCTTTCCAGTTCAAGGACAGGAGATTAAGAACGGGGCGCAACTTACCGTTCGAGAATCGCAGGCCGCAGTTTTCGTGTATCAGGGTCAAATCGCAGATGTGTTTGGCCCAGGGCTCTACACCATAGATGGCGGGAACACGCCGATACTAACTAAGCTCGGCGCGTGGAAATACGGATTCAACTCTCCTTTCAAAGCAGAAGTCTACTTCCTCAACACCAAGCAGTTCACGGATCTGAAGTGGGGGACCTCTAATCCAGTGATGATGCGGGACGAAGACTTCGGAATGGTCCGTCTACGCGCGTTTGGAATTTATTCGATGCGTGTTGCCGACCCTCGTGCCTTCATCAAGGAGGTTGCCGGCACAAACGCGCACTTCGTTACCGAAGACATCGAAGGCCAACTCAAACGAACCCTGGTGAGCGGCTTCAGCGACGCGCTGGCCGAATCGAAAATTGCCGCACTCGACCTCGCGTCAAACTATGACGAACTGAGCAAATTTACACGCACAAAGCTCAATGAGGATTTCACTTCATATGGCCTTGAGCTGACGAAGTTTGTGATCGAAAACGTTTCGCTTCCGGCGGAGGTCGAAAGTGCGATGGATAAGCGCACTTCCATGGGAGTCATCGGAGATGTGGGCCGCTACGCACAGTTTCAAGCCGCCGATGCGATGCGAGACGCAGCCCAGAATCCCTCCGGAGGCGCTAGTACAGGCGCGGGGTTAGGCGCAGGTTTCGCTATCGGTAATGCGATGGCAGGCGCCATGACCAATGCGATGAACCAATCGAAGGGCGAAGCCGATGCTGGAACTAAGGTGAAGTGCCCGAAGTGTGGCGCGGCCAATGTGGCCAATGCCAAATTTTGCGTTGACTGCGGCGCTAAGATGGAAACCACAAGGGAAACAGTGCCGTGCGCTAAATGCGGTGCACAGATGCCGGCGAACTCAAAATTCTGCAGCGAGTGTGGAACCAAGGTTGAGGGCAGCTAATCGTGGCCGCTCCTCGCATTTCATTCGACCCGGCGTCCAGACGATGCCGGGTCTTTTTTACGAGTACGTTGAGTCCGGCGACTTAGCGGTTTCCTCGAACGCGATGTTATTCTGACTGTCAACTTCCTGACTTTCGGGCTGCTGACCGGAGAACAATCCTCATGCTTAATCAATTCAAGCGACCGCGCCGCGTCGTGATTACGGGCATGGGCTGCGTAACGCCGATTGGAATCGGCCGGGAAGCGTACTGGAATGCATTGGCAAACGGCAGTAGCGGGGTTCGGAGGATCGAGTCATTCGATGTCTCCGATTCGCCCGTCAAAATTGCCGCTGAAGTTCGGGACTTTGATTGGGAAGCGCAACTCAATCCGAAAGATCGAAAACACGTTCCCAGAACGGTGCCGCTCGCTTTAGCATCGGCCAGGGAAGCATTGCAGGATGCACGGCTACAACCCGATGAACTTTCGTTGGAGCAACGACGTGCGATTGGCGTAGTGTTGGGAACAGGTGGAGGCGGACTCGCTTTTACTGAACAGCAATATGCCTATTGGTACGTTGGCCCAGTTCACAAGGCCAGCGTTTACACAATTCCATCCTCTACTCACGGGGGCTTATCAAGCGAGTTATCGATGGCGTTTGGTCTGCGTGGGCTGTCCCACATCATTTCGACTGGCTGCACCAGCTCTACCGATGCAATCGCTTATGCTGCGCAACACATTGTGCTTGGGCGGCAAGACGTAATGTTGGCAGGAGGGGTTGACGCTCCGATTGCGCCGGGAATTCTCGCAGGATTTAATTTGATGACGGTATTAACGAATGAATTCAACGATGAACCTGAGCGAGCCTCCCGTCCCTTCTCCCGAAATCGTTCCGGCATTGTACTTGGCGAAGGCGCATGGATTTATGTGCTGGAAGAAATGGACCAGGCCAGAGCCAGGGGCGCAAAGATCTATGCCGAGATTACCGGTTATGGCGCCTCGTGTGATGCGTATCATCGTGTCAGGCTCGAAGAGTCGGGCGACGAACCGGCCCGCGCGATGAAGCTCGCTCTAGCCGACGCCGGCCGTGAGCCTGCCGACGTGGATTATGTAAACCTACACGGCACGTCCACCGTTATGAACGATCGAATCGAAACCAACGCGCTCAAGATTGCGCTGGACGGACGTGCGATAACGACTCCTATGTCGGCGACTAAATCACAGATTGGCCATCCTCAGGGCGCTAGCGGCGCGGCAGGATTGGGCGCCGCGCTTTGCGCTATGGAGACCGGAATTATTCCACCTACGATTAACCTTGATGAGCCGGATCCGGAATGCGATTTGGATTATGTGCCGAACTACGCGCGGGAAGCCGATGTTCGAATTGCACTTTGCAACTGCATCGGTTTTGGCTCCAAGAATAGTGCCCTGGTGGTTGAGAGGATTTAGCGGGGTAACGCAAACTGTTTAGTTTGCCGTGGAGCTTATACTGACAGCGAAGCACGCAAACCAGCAGTTTGCGTTACATCTATCAATCAGCTACGCTTCTATC
>JALZOO010000116.1 GCA_030913905.1 Acidobacteriota bacterium | reverse complement strand
CGGTCGCGAATATACTCTCAACACTGTCCTGGAGGTCGGACAGATCAGTGAGAACGTAACCATCGTCGGCGGCGCTGACGTGATCAACGCTTCAACCGCTGAGTTGAGTAACACGGTCGGCCCTCGTCAATTGGTTGAGCTGCCCCTGAACGGGCGCAATCCGCTCAACCTCGTCGGGCTCCAGGCGGGCACCAGCCAAAACGGTGCTCAGACGACGCATATCAACGGTCAGCGTTCCACCTTCACAAATGTGACGCGTGATGGACTGAACATTCAAGACAACTTCATTCGCGGTAACGCGGTAGACTTCGTTCAGGAGCGACCGAGCGTTGACGATACGGGTGAATTCACGATTACAACCCAAAATGCTAATGCCGATAGTGGCTACGGCTCCTCACAGATTCAACTCGTGACTCCTCGAGGTGAAAGTGAGTTTCACGGAGCCATTTGGGAATACAACCGTAACTCCAAGTTTGGCGCGAACAGCTTTTTCCGCAATCGCGCAGGCACACCGCGTCCCTTCCTCAACCGCAACCAATTTGGCGGTAAGATTGGGGGACCAGCCCTGAAGGATAAAGTGTTCTTCTTCTTTTCCTACGAAGGACTACGGCTCAAACAGTCTTCCAGCTTGACCAAGACGATTCTGCTGCCCGACGCGCGCAATGGAATCTTCACCTATGTCGACAATGCGGGCGTTCGCCGGCAGGTCAATCTGTTCACAACGTTTGGTGGCTCGACCGGAATTACTTCCGTCAATCCCGCAATTCAGTCGCGCTTCTTTGCGGTAACACCTAGTGTTCCGAACACAAACACAGCCGGCGACGCCTTAAACACCTCCGGATATACATTCGCGCAAAAAGGCGACCAGACGCGCAATGCATATACGACGCGTATAGATTTCGACATCAACGATCGCAACACGATCAATGGTGTCTTCAGCTACAAGAAAGAAGAAAATCTACGCAACGACGCTACCAACAACTTCGATCCTGAACCGGACGTAGTGCAACCGTCGATACCGAAGTTCCTGGCACTTGCCTGGCGCTACAACCCGACGCCCTCGATTACCAACGAAGTGCGCGGCGGACATTTCCGTGGCGGCCCGGTGTTTTTAAGAACGAACCCGCTGCCGGCTACCTTCATCACGCCGACCCTGATTAGCACTCCCGAGACGACGTTCACCGACCAGGGTCGCTTCACGATCTACAACAACTTCCAGGACAACGCTGAGTGGATCCGAGGCAATCACTCGTTCCGCTTCGGGGGCCTGTTACAAACGTTTGACATCAACTCGTTTGTAAACTTCGGCGTGATTCCGACCTACACGATCGGTACCAACTCGCTGAGTACACCGTTTATCTCCACGGCGCAATTTACCAACGCTGCGCTGTTTCCGGGAGGTATCTCAACCACTCAGCGCACCACGGCCAATAGCCTGCTGGCGTTGCTCGGTGGAATAGTCAGCGCTGGTTCGCAGACTTTTAACGTCGAGTCGCAAACCTCCGGATTTGTGTCGGGACAGGAAGAGCGGCGTAAATATAACTACGAGAACATCTCGTTGTACCTCGCAGATCAGTGGAGGGTGAGACCGACATTGACCTTGAACCTCGGAGTTCGTTACGAGGTCTACACGGCACTGAGAGAAACCCAAGGACTGTTTATCGAGCCGGCCATACCGAATGGCGCCGATCCGGTCGCCACCCTGCTCAACCCGGCCGGCAGCTTCCAGTTTGTCGGAGGGAATGGCGGTGGCGATAACAGGCTTTACAACACGGACTATAACAACTTCGCTCCGGTTGTGAGCTTCGCCTGGACACCTCAGTTCAAAAACAAATTGTTGGGTTCAGTTTTCGGCGATGGACGAACCGTTATTCGTGGCGGTTATCGTATGAGCTACGTCAACGACGACCTCGTCGTATCGCAGCAAAACTCGGTGGGGTTGAATCAGGGATTAGCTTTCACTACTAACGCCCTGAATCCAGTCCTGGGCACTACGAACCTTAATGCACGCGCCAACGCGCTGCCGGTCATACCGGCGCCGGCATTCGGGATTCTTCCCAAGACGTTTGCGAGCCAGAACATTGCCCTCAATTCGTTCTTCGCTACCATCTTCGGTATCGATCCGAATCTCCAGTCCCCGCGCGTGGACGAATACAATTTCGGTATTCAGCGCGAGATTGGCTGGCAAACGGCTGTGGAAGTCAGGTATGTGGGCTCTCGCAGCAACAGCCTGGTTCGTGCGCTTGACTACAACCAGATCGACATTCGCAGCAACGGCTTTTTACAAGCGTTCGAGAATGCTCGTTTTAACTTTAATCTAACCGGCAACCCGCGATGCACAGCAGCTCAAGGTTGCCGAGACGTGAGCC
>JALZOO010000115.1 GCA_030913905.1 Acidobacteriota bacterium | reverse complement strand
GCATTTTCGTGAGGCGGTCGAAAGAGGGGCGCAGCAAGAGACCGATTGGCGTGAGTTGGTTAAGAAATACCAGGAGAAGCATCCGGAGCTCGCGCGCAGTTGGCAAACGACAATGAGCGGTGAACTGCCTGACGGCTGGGAAGAACATCTGCCGAAGTTTGAAGATGCAAAGCCAGTTGCGACTCGGGTGTCCAGTGGAGAAGTCATCAACGCGCTGGCGCCGCATCTGCCCTTGATTGGTGGTTCGGCGGATCTTGGTGTTTCCAACAACACTGACATCAAAGGCGGCGGAGATTTTGAAGCGGGTTCATACGAAGGACGCATTATTCACTTCGGCGTGCGTGAGCATGCGATGGGTTCGACGCTGACGGGGATTTCTTTGAATGGTGGATTAATTCCTTACGGCGGAACGTTCATGACTTTTTCCGATTACATGCGGCCGGCGATTCGGCTGGCGGCGCTTTCGGAGGTGCAGGTCATTTACGTCTTTACCCACGATTCCATTGGACTGGGTGAAGATGGGCCAACTCACCAGCCGGTTGAGCACCTGGCAGCGTTGCGCGCGATCCCACATCTCTTCGTTATCCGTCCCGCCGATCCGGCGGAAGTGAGCGAAGCGTGGCGGATCGCAATCTTGCGACGTGATGCTCCAACCGCGTTGGCTCTGACTCGGCAGAAGGTGCCGGTCATCGACCGGAAACGTTTTGCCCCCGCTGAGGGCTTGCGACGCGGTGCGTACGTGCTGGCTGAAGCGGAGGCCGGGGCAAGGGCCGTTTCGGAAACAACTCCGCAACTCATTCTGATCGCCACGGGTTCCGAAGTCTCACTCGCGCTTGAGGCTCGCGAAAAGCTGCAAGCCGAAGGCATCGCCACGCGCGTGGTGTCTATGCCGTGCATTGAGTTGTTCGAAGAGCAATCTCAGGAATATCGCAATGAGGTTCTTCCGCGCGCCGTTACAGCACGACTCGCAATTGAAGCCGGAGTTGGCCAGGGTTGGGATCGGTATGTGGGACCGGCAGGAGATGTTATCTGCCTCGATCGATTCGGCGGCTCCGCACCGGGAGACGTGGCCATGCGCGAGCTCGGCTTCAATGTTGAAAACGTAGTCAAGCATGCACGAAACCTGCTGTGAACTATGCGAATTGCAATCGGAGCTGACCATGGCGGTTATCCGCTCAACGAGCGTGTCATCCTGGAGCTGCAGGAGGCGGGTCACGAGTTAATCGACTACGGCACACATGTCGGTTCACGTCCTGACGACTATCCGGATTACGCACTCAAAGTAGGACAAGCCGTTCAAGGTGGTGAAGCTGATATCGGTATCCTCATCTGCGGCAGCGGCATTGGCGCTGCGGTGGCGGCTAACAAACTTCGCGGCATCCGCGCCGCGCTTTGCGGAGACACCTATTCTGCACATCAATCACGCGAACATGACGACTGCAACGTGCTCTGTTTAGGAGCGCGTGTTACTGGAGTTGAGCTGGCGTTGGAGATTGTCCGCGCTTTCGTAGCGGCTCGATTTTCAGGTGAGGAGCGACATCGTCGACGGCTTGAGAAGATCAGGCAGATGGAAAGTCTTCTACACAACAAACCTTAAAGCCTGCGGCATTATCCGAAATTCCACGGGCGTAAAACCTCGTACGTTCCCATCCGCTTCAATCGGCATCGCATCTTCCGGCGCAAAAGTTTCCACACGCACGCTCGTCGCCTGCGTTATCCGCACCTTCGGATTCTCGACATGACCGCCCTTATGTATTCGTGTCAACTCCCTTAACACCTGCGGGCGATTTAACCCGCGCGCGGTGACGACGTCGAGCTTTCCATCGTCGATTGATGCCTGCGGGGAAAGCATCATGCCTCCGCCGGCGTAGAGTGCATTGGCTACCGCGGCCAGATTCATCTGGCCTTCGATAACCTCACGATCGTCGTCAATGGAAACGCGCACGCGGCGTTCACGCCAGCGAAGCAGCGAAACCATAGCGGCTGCAGCGAAGCGAGTCTCGCCTGAAAGTTGGCGAACGAAACTTCCCTGCGCAGCGACGCGTGCCGCTGTCTCGCCGCCGATTCCCATCGTTGACGCGTTGAGACAAATGAATGGCGTGTCGTAGCCGTCGCAGCGGCCGTAAAGAACGTCAACCAAACGTGCCTTCGCCTGTGGCTGGTTAAGGCAGTGGGCAGTCAAGATCTGAAGCCACGTCTCCAGCGGAGCTCGCCTGCCCATCAGGCCGCGGGCAAAATCATCGCCTGTTCCGGCCGGTAAAATTGCCAATGACGCAAAAGGATTTACCTGCCGCGGAAGCTCTTCCAGGTTTTGTCTAAACTCGAAAAAACCTTCTGCTGCTTCGCTCAACGTCCCGTCGCCTCCAACAACCGCGACTGTATTCACCCCCGCTGACAACGCAGCGCGCGTTCGCAGCGTGGCATCTCCGGGTTGAGTTGTTTCGTAAGAATCAAAATCGACACCCGCCGCCTCAAGATACTGTCGGACGACGGGCCACGCGCGGCGAGCCTTGGCGGCAGCGTTGTTGATGATGACTAGAGGCTTTGTCATTGAAACGGTGAATAGTAAAGGGTCGGTGGTGAATAATAAACATCCAACGCGCCGAGCACGGCGAGCTAAGCCGATTTTCCATTCATCATTTCTCATTTCTCATTTGCCATTTTAGTTACAGCGCTTAATTGCGTCCGCCCGAGCGGCAACTTCTGTGGTTCGTGTGAGTTCGTGTTATTTCGTGGATCGTATTTAGCGGATCCTGAACACACGATCCGCGAATTAACAACTAAGCATCACGAAATGAGAAATGAACATATGGAAAATCTTCTGCATTACTGACTGGTGCTGACTTCCCACATTCACCATTAAGCATTTACCATCCCTCTGCATGAAAGCAGTTGTGATAACAACTCCCGGCGCTCCGGAGGTGCTGGAGATCCGTGAGGTGCAAACTCCTCCGCATCCCACAGCAGATCGAGTGCGCGTGCGTGTGCGCGCTGCCGGCCTCAATCGTGCCGACGTGTTGCAGCGTCGCGGTCTGTACCCTGCGCCTCCCGGTTATCCGCAGAAAATTCCGGGGCTGGAATTTGCCGGCGAGGTTGACGAAGTTGGCGAAGAGGTCCGCAGATGGACGCGCGGTCAACGAGTCTTTGGAATTACCGGCGGCGGCGCACAGGCGGAATATGTTGTGGTGCCGGAAAATCACCTCGCCGAGATTCCCGCCAATCTTGACTGGGCGCAGGCGGCGGCAGTGCCCGAGGTTTTCATTACTGCCCACGACGCGCTTTTCACCCGCGCAAACTTGCGGCCGGGCGAAACGATGCTGGTACATGCAGCAGGCTCCGGCGTGGGCACGGCCGCGATCCAACTTGCACGCGCAGGAGGCGCCCGGATCTTTGGTACTTCACGCACAGCCGACAAGCTTGATCGAGCGAAAGAGTACGGACTCAACGAAGGAGTGGCTGTGAACGAGCCGCACGGGTTTGTAGCTGCCGTGATGGACTGCACCAGCGGACGCGGAGTTAACGTAATTATCGACCTCGTCGGTGCCAGCTATCTCGCGGCGAATCTTGAATCGCTCGCGTCGCGGGGTCGAATGGTTCTCGTGGGTACGACTGCGGGTTCGAAGGCGACGCTCGACATTGCGACAGTTATGAGCAAACGACTAACGATCGTTGGAACGGTCTTGCGAGCACGTTCAAATGAAGAAAAGGCGACAGCCATGAGGCTGTTTGCAGAACAGGTGTTGCCGCTGTTGGCGAACGGAACGGTTAGACCGGTAGTCGATCGGGCATACAAATTTGAAGACATTCGCGACGCTCACGCGCGGATGGAATCGAATGAAAGCTTTGGAAAGATTGTGTTGGTGGTGTAGGACAGACATTCCCCAAGTCCGCGCAGCGGACGAATGAAAATAGCCCAGCACTTTAGTGCTGGGAGGTCGAAACATAACAACTTCGCAGTCCGTGAAACGGACGGCTGACCGTTTCATTCATCGCTCCATTACAATGCTCTTCAGTCGCCCGCTTCACGGGCTATGTTCGGCGTGCTTTGCGAATCCCAGCACTGAAAGTGCTGGGCTATTTTCACTAGTCCGCTACGCGGACAAACAAAGAACTTTCTGTGAAGACGAACTGTCCCTGTCTAAAAAGAAAAAGGACAGGCATTACTGCCTGTCCTACTTTATTCCCTTTGCTGAGAGCGTTACGAACGCGCTTTGGCGCGTCGAGCGGCTTGAGCAAGTTCGCGTGCCCTTGGCAGCGCATCTACAGCGCGCGCGATTTGCGGATCTCGTTCGTTGATTACTTGCAGTGCAGTAGTGGTTCCGTATGCAGCCGTGGTCAGGTCATAACGCAACTGTCGCTCGACAAAGGGTCGTGCGCGTTCAAGCTGTTCCGGCGTCACTTTGAAGACTGACTTGGCGACAACGAACTTTTTGAATTCTTTCATCAGCGCTTCAGTGACAGGAAAATCCGTCGACTGAAGATCATGGCCATACTCAATAGGCTTATCCACCTTGTAATTTTCAAATCCCGCGACGCGGCCACTCGTTAACTCCAGGGCAAAAGCGAAAATGGAATCAGTGAGCCTGGCTTCAGCCGGGGTAACTTTGCCCGGCTTAACAGGTTCATCAGGAGCGATGCCACCGCCGCCGTAGACAGTCCGTCCAACGTCGGTGTGAGTTTCCGGACCTGCCGGTTGGGTGGTTGGTTCCCTATTAGCGGAAATTCCGCCACGAGTGTAGTAGTCATAGAAACCGCTGTTTGAGTAGTCACGCTGAATCAGCCGGCCAGACGGCGTGAAATACTTAGCGATCGTCAGCAGCAAAGCGGAATCGTATTCGAGTTGAATGGGAAGCTGCACCAATCCCTTACCGAATGTGTTTTCGCCCACAATCAATGCGCGATCGTGGTCCTGCAGAGCGCCCGCAACGATCTCGGCCGCTGAGGCGGATTCGCCATTCACCAGGACAACGAGGGGAATAGGATCAGGATTGTCGTTCAGCGCCGGAAAGGTTTCATTAGCGCCCCTGATGCGGCCCTGCTGCTTGACAATCAACTGCGGGCGCTGAAGAAACGTGTTGGCCACTCGCACGGCCTGGATCAAGAGGCCGCCGCGATTTCCTCGCAGGTCCAGGATCAGCGTATTCATTCCCCTCTTATGCAAATCTTCCAACGCAGCCTGAAACTCCGCAGAAGTCGTCAGGTTGAACCCGGTCATTGACACGTAACCGACGCCGGGGCGCAGCATGTAGGCTTGCGGAACTGACGGTAGCGATACTGCGTCGCGAGTAATGGTGACACTTTCAGTTTTGCCGGTAGACGGATGCTCTACGGTAACCTTGACCATCGTTCCACGCGGACCAAGTAGGAACTTGCGCACTTCGGGATACGTCTTGCCTTTCATCGATTGGCCATCGACGGCTACGATTCGATCACCAAAGCGCAGGCCGGCACGTTGTGCGGGCGCGTCTTCGAATGTGGCACGAATGTGAGTGCTAACGTCTTCACCCTGGTGCAGGTCACCGATGGTTGCGCCGATCCCAAAATACTCCGACCGCTGTTCAGTTTTGAACGTCGCGAATTCAACCGGATCGAAGTAGGTTGAATGCGGGTCGAGCGCAGTCAGCATGCCACTTATTGATGACTTGAAGACGGAGTTGTAATCGAGCTTCTTGCCATCGACGTAGTTGTTCTCGATTACAGATAAGGCTTCGGATAGATCAGTCTTGACCATCGCGCTAGTCACACTATTCACGCGTGGGCGTGAGCCGGCGGCGCTTGCTGAAGTTGAAGGGTCGGTTGGCGTCGTCGGTTGGCGACGAACAGAACCGTTCTGTTGCGAATGAATGGCGACCGGTAACCCGATAGCGAAAAGGAAGAAGATGACGCCGGTCAGGTAAAATTTTGCTTTCACAAAAGCCTCCGAAAAATCCTGGTTCTCGACCCACATGTTCCCGCTCGGTGCGGGAACGGGGAGGGGTTTGTCAGAATAGCACGAAGAGCCGAGCTAATTGAAAGTAAAGGGTCCGGAACAGCAGTTAGCTTTTTCGTCACTTTTTTGCGTTTTCTGAAACGCCGTGGCCAAGTGCCACTCAAGAAGCCTTGGGGCGTGTTCAAGTCACGCGCAGCCGCCAGGTTTCCTTACTTTCAAAAATCCCCAAAAATTGCGCGCCCAACGTAAGCAGTTAGTGATTCGAGCCCCAGCAAAAGTTGCCTTCAACCGGGCGGCCTGCGGAACTTTAGCTGCCTGCTTGGCCTTTTTAGTCCCACCTTGTTTACACTGTGCCATCG
>JALZOO010000111.1 GCA_030913905.1 Acidobacteriota bacterium | reverse complement strand
GCAACCGTTCGCTCGCAGTTCTTTCAAACGTCTTTCTACACCTCCATCCCGCAAAGATTAATCGCGACGCCGTGCGCTACCCATTTACCTGGGGCATGGGTGGCATTACTTTTTATCTCTTCATTGTACTGACCTTCACCGGCGTGCTGCTGATGTTCTATTACCACCCGACGAAGGCCGATGCATTCAAAGATATCCTTTACCTGGAACACGACGTACCGTTCGGAAAACTGCTGCGTAACATGCATCGATGGGCCGCGCACCTGATGGTGATCACTACCTGGCTTCACATGTTTCGCGTAGTTTTGACCGGTTCATATAAACGTCCACGAGAATTCAACTGGTGCGTAGGCGTGGTGTTGTTAGTGTTGACTCTGTTGCTTTCGTTTACCGGATACCTGCTGCCGGACGATCAACTTGGCTTCTGGGCTGTAACAGTCGGGACAAACATGGCTCGCGCGACTCCGATGTTGGGATCGGAAGGACCGTTTGGCGTGCAACTGGGAATGACACCTTTTAATGACGTGCGTTTTGGACTACTGGGCGGATCCATCGTGGACTCCAATGCCTTACTGCGTTCATACATCTGGCACTGCATTGGTATTCCGCTGGTAGCGTCAATCTTCATGGCTGTTCATTTCTGGCGAATACGAAAGGACGGCGGCATCTCGGGTCCTGCGCCGGTGATGCTTGAATCTGAGATGAAGGCGGTGAAAAAGAAGTAGAAACACAAAGACGCAAGCTTGTCTGAATATCGGGGAGCTTTCCGATTTAAGTCTTCTTGTAACGCAAACTTCAGTTTGCGTAGTGTTTTTTAAACCTACTTCGTTATCCGAAGACGCAAACTAAAGTTTGCGCTACTACTAGATGGCTAAACGTAGTTTCAGAATGAGTCGAGCCAAACTGATCACACTTGTGGTGATGGTGGTCCTGGTGGGTCTCGCAATCTGGACTGTTCAGGATTGGCATCAGCTCTGGAAGATATCCTCGGCGCCTGACAATGTTCCCATCGTGGCAATGTTGTTTCTAGTGCCATTCTTCACGTGGCTGGGAATCAAACAATCAAACGCCAACGATCGATTGATTCAGGACCTCGAACAGGACCCGAAACTAGCGAAAGCTCATCATCGGAAAGTCGAGCCCTGGAGGCCCGGTTGGGCGCGCGAGATACATGTGTGGCCGTACCTCGTCCGCATCGAATTTCTGGTGACCGTAATCGTCACCGTGATCCTCTTTGTTTGGTCCATCACACTTAACGCACCACTGGAAGAACCCGCCAATCCCAACCTGACAATGAACCCTTCGAAAGCCCCCTGGTACTTTCTTGGGTTGCAGGAGATGCTGGTCTACTTCGATCCGTGGATTGCCGGCGTCGTGATGCCCTCAATAATCATGGTTGGTCTGATGGTGTTTCCATACGTGGATTCCAATCCGCTTGGCAACGGCTATTACACGATCAGACAGCGCAGGTTTGCTGTGGGAATGTTTGCCATCGGCTTTCTCCAGTGGATTCTCCTGATAGTAATCGGAACTTTCATCCGGGGACCTGGCTGGATTTGGTTCTGGCCCGGGCAAACCTGGGATCACAACGCGGTGGTGTTCGATAAGAACATCGACCTACACGATTACATCGCTACGAGTTGGATTGGGAAAACACTGTACCTCGGCTTTCTGCAAAGCGACTGGGGCAAATGGATTTTTGGCGGGCTCGTAGTGGGAGCGTTCTATGTTCTGGGGGCGCTCTTCTTTCATTGGTTGATGACTGTCGATTTCAAACGCCTTTCGCTGCGCCCACTTCGTCTGTTTCCCAAAGACCCGTTTGAGCAAAAGCTTCTGGAGCGAACCAGCATCTTGCAGTATGTGACTTTCCAGTTTTTTGCGATCAGCGTATTGCTCGCGATGCCGGTCAAGCTGCTTTTGCGGCTGGCGCTGACAATCAAGTACGTTTGGGTGACGCCCTTCTTTAACATTTGAACGAGTGCGGAGGAACTTTCCTGAGTGCCTGACTCTCCTGATGCCAGCGAGTCGTTAGTAAAGAAACAGGCGGAACCGCCGGCAAACGATCCGATCGTGAGCAGTTCTACGAGCGGCTTCATGCTGATTTGCGCGCTGCTCCTTACGCTCTCTCTTGCCTGGGCACTTTGGGATGAAGCATTCGGCCAGCGTCCCTGGAAGGGAATTCAACAGCAGTTTGTCAGCCGCTACACTCGTTACCTCAAGAGCATCAAGCCACAGGCGGGCAAGACAGAGGCGGAAGTCAAAGAGAGTTCCGAATACCAACAGCTTGATGCCGAAGCCCAAGCGTCGCTCGATCAAGTCAAGCCGGAAACCGCCGAGATTGATCAGAAAGTTGCTCAGATTCAGCGTCAGCTCAATGCCGTAACCGATCCGTTTCAAAACCAACGCGGTCACCTCACCGTTATCGCTTACAACATCGAAACCGCCAGCGGCTCCGCGAAGGAAAAATATCGCCATCAGGCAGAAGAGAAACGCAAAGAGACGGTGGAGGTTGAGTTGCCGGCTGCTGACGGTTCCAATAAGACCACAGTTCAGCGGATGAACTACGAGCAGCTGGAGAAGTTTTACAACGACTTGAGAGATGGAAAGGCGCAACTCCTTGGTCGTAAAGCCGAGTTGCTTAAAGAACCCACCGAGAGGGCCAAGAAGCGAGACGACTACCTCAAGCATCACGTGATTGGACTGGGCCCTGGCCAGATCGATGGACTAATCCGCAAGATGGAGAACTTCGATTACTCGATTCTCCCGCACCAGCTCAGCGTTAACTCCGCGAACATCGTCGACCGCTGCCAGGTGTGCCACGTCGGCATACGCGAGCCGCTGAACATCAGAGCTGAAGATCTTGCACCGGACGGTCCCGGTAAGAAACCTGACAGTCTGGCCCGCGCCTTCGTCAGCCACCCAAGCAAAGAACTCCTTCAAATACACAATCCGGACCGTTTCGGATGCTCCGGCTGCCATTGGGGCAACGGTCGTGCAACTACCAGCGACGTAAAAGGTCACGGGCGGCACAAGTACTGGCTGTGGCCACTTTTTGAACGCGAGAATATGGAGGCCGGCTGCCAGCAGTGTCACGCGAAGGATCGAGTTACGCAGGGCGCAGGAACTCTAAACCTCGGCCGCGACCTCTTCTATCAGCGCGGCTGCGTCGGTTGCCACCGTTACGAAGGCTTCGATCGAGAGACAGACGCGCTCGCCGGTTCGAGACAAGGCATTACACAACTTGAAGATCAAATCACTGCCAACGAAAAACTCATCCGCGAGGACACTGAAGCCGCCAACCAGGTTACGGACGACGCTGAAGCCCAAAGGCTATTAGCCCATGCTGAGTCACTGCGGGTGACAAATAGCTTGTTGGCTGCCCGTAAAGATCAGTTGAACCTGCAATCGAAATACTTGATGCAGGATCAAAAGAAGATTGGGCCAAATCTAAAGGACGTCAAGCTCAAGCTGCGCAAGGAATGGATTCCTGTTTGGCTGAAAGATACGCAGGCATTTCGACCTCAAACGAAGATGCCGACTTTTTGGCGGTTTGGCTTCGACAGCGACGGCGAGGAACAAATAAAAGCGATCTCTGCATATCTGTGGCAAGAAAGCTTTGATGGACGCGCGCCTCAACAGCAGCGCGGTGACGCAGCTCACGGCAAGCAGCTTTTTGAGACGCGCGGGTGTTTGGGTTGTCATTCCATCGGTGACGCTGATAGCCCGATGGGCGGCCACTTTGCTGCGAACCTTCAGCGCGTTGGTGAGAAGAGTAATTTCGATTACATCGTGCGTTGGGTTCATAACCCGCGCGAGCGTTGGGCGCCTTACTGTCCAAAAGAGAAGCGCGATCTGACGCCGGAAGACTACAGCAAGAACGGTAAACCTTACGTCTTCGACACCGAGTTGAATTCGCGCTGCCCGAATGATGGCGCCGAGTTGCAGGTGCAAAACATGACGGTCATGCCGAACTTCAGGCTTAGCGACGCTGACGCGCGCGATATCGCAACTTACCTGTTCTCGCTTTCCAGTCCACCTTCGTACCCGGATGCGTCGTTTATGGACGATCAGAACCTGAAAGCAAAAGGACACGCGCTAATCAAGCAGTATGGTTGTGCCGGATGCCACGAGATCAAAGGCTTTGAAGAAGAGCAGCGAATCGGTAAGGAGCTGACAGTCGAGGGGGCCACGCCGATCGAGAGGCTCGACTTCGCTTTACTGACCCACGACGCTGAGAAGGGACACGATCCACTTAACCTGCACGGCGAGCACACCGAGAAACCCTGGTACAACCACAAGGGCTTCTTCGAACATAAACTCGCTGATCCATCGATTTATGATCGTGGGAAAGAGAAAGACCCCAAGGATCGCCTGCGGATGCCGGCGCCTTTCCTGACTCCCGAGTGGCGTAACGCCCTGACTACATTTCTGCTGGGCAGCGTTGGCACCGAAGGATCCAATGTGCCGCGTTCACTCTTCTTCGAGCCACAGGACCAGCGCCGCCAGGACGTGCAAAACGGTTGGTGGGTTATCAAGAAGTACAACTGCGTCGGCTGTCATCAAATTCAGGTAGACCAGCGATCCACTCTGATGGATGTTCCGCTCTATCAGA
>JALZOO010000107.1 GCA_030913905.1 Acidobacteriota bacterium | reverse complement strand
GCTATTGGGGAGCTGGAGCGAGTTAATGCGAACAATGTGGATTAGCCGCAATTCAAGCAGCGTTTGGAGAGTCTGAAATCAGGAGATACTCCGAAGTAAGGCTTTGCACAAAAGGTATTGGCACATGAGTCCGCGTTAGCGGACTGATAAAACTACTTTTTGTTCAAAGGCCAGAAGTAAACTAAGGCGCGATCGACATCCTCAGAATGTTGGCCAGTGATACTCTTTGAATCTTTCCGTCTTTTCCTACTACAACCACCACACCGTTTTCGACAGTTACACGCCGAACGCCGCTCATGTACCTGTCGATTAGAGTGCCATCGTCTGTCTCGATCACAAGCCGCGGTCCGGATTCTACCTCCGGCTCCTGCGCTGTTTCAGTGGGTTGTCGCGCGGCCGCACCCCTGCGTCCTGAGCGCCGGCCGCGAGGCGCCGGCTTGGGTTCAGTTTCCGTGACTTCTTCCGCAGTCGGCTTGGCTTTAGTCTCGGTCTTTGCAGTTGATTCTTCTGCTGTTGCTGGTTGAGGCGTGCGTGTCCGGCGTCCAGGCGGCCGGCGTCCTCTACCTCGTCGTGCGGGTGCGCTGGTTTCAGGCTTCGCTTCCGGTGGTGACGGAGATTCAACCGGCTTCGCTTCGGCAGTTTCAGGCTCTGGAGTTGGCGCTGCCGCAACTTCCGGCTCGGGGGGTTCGTCGATTCGCGCTCCCACAGAAGAAACGCGCCTTCCCTTCTTCGTGCCTGAGCTCGTGATTGTAGGTGATTCCGCCGGGGCGGTCTCAGCCTCTGCTACCAGCGGTCCGGTAGTAATCGGCTCAAACGCTCCGCCGAAACGCAGCCGGTATGTTCCTGGATCATCGTTTGGCGTCCGCGCCTCTATTCGCAGGATCAAGTTTTCCGTGTTTCTGAGGAAAATGCTTTTTGTACCTGGTGACGAACTGCCGGCGTAGACGGAGAACTTCATCAGGGGTCGCAGCCCCGCAGCGGTGAAAACATCAACATCGCCGTTCAAGTTATTGCTCTGGACTGTAACCAGAAGGTCTCCCGGGGTGCCCGTAAACGCGTAATAGTGATCCGTCAAACGCGCATCACCAATGTCTCTTGCCACGATCGTGCCGAATACCTCATTCGACCTGACAGCTGACGGTGCGCTGATGTCAGTCGATTGAGCATTTGCCGCCCACGCGACTGAAAAAAGCGTCAAGGCAAGCCAGATGGCGCGATTACTAAAGCGTCGAATATTGCCTACGATCATCACAGGGCGCATTGGAAAAACTTCAAGGACAAACATTGATGGACGGGGATACGGTACGCGGCATATCCGCTTCAATCGAGAGTGACAAGAATATCAGATTTGCGACTGCAATCGCATGTCGCAAGCACGTGGTCAAGCTGGGGGGTCAAGCCCGTAGTTCAGAGTTCAACTTTAAATTGCTAACTGAATAGACGCAAGATGGCTTTTGCACGAAAACTGTTCAATCAGTCCGCGCATGCGGACGAATGAAAGTAGCCCACCGATTTATCGGTGGGGGCGCACATCAATCGCCACCTTAAGTCCGTGAAACGGACGACTGATCCACTTCCACTACCTTCAGCCGTCCGCTTTGCGGACTCATATCGATATCCACCACCGATCCCAGCAGTAAACTGCTGGGCTACTCTCATTCGTCCGCTTCGCGGACTGATTGCTCCCACGCTTTGTGCAAACTGTAAATCTGCAGTTTGTACGAAGCAAGCCCGCAAGCTTTTTGGTATGCTCGTGCTATGAGGAAGTTTTATTTCGTCAAACTTTTGTTTCCTTTGATTGCCATTCTCGGCTTTGCCTCAGCTGTTCACAGCCAAACCTGGACAGCCAAACTCGACAAGACAGTTCGCTTCTATCAACCCACGGAGATGGGCGTGCTGATCGTCGGTACGGAAAAATCTCTCTACGCGATAGACGGCGCGACGGGTGAAACCGTCTGGCGCCGGAAAAACGTCTCGCTGGATGAAACTGACGTTGCTCCGATACCTGGCACTGACTTGCTCATGATTGCTTTTGAACAGGGCGAACGCACGCGAGTTGAAGCTGTGGACATATTGACCGGCGATCCCGTCTGGCGCAGCAGCAAGATTCGCGGCGGCGTCATGCAGATGGCAGTTGACCCGGCCGCGAACTTGCTGGCTGTCGTACTGGCAAAGGACCCAAAGGGAAAAGCCGACGACGGATTAAAGCGTCGTCCACTGTTACACGTACTTAATCTTTCGTCTGGCGATGAGCTTTGGAAACACGAAGTCAGTGAAGTGGAAATGATGCCGACGCGTTGGGCCGAAAACGAAGACGTCGGCTACACATTCGACAACTACCGCCCGCCTGCCTTCGTCGATGGCCGGCTTTATGTTTTTTATGAGGGTCTGACCTCATTCGATGCGCGCAGCGGTAAATCAAGGCTTCGCGAAAAGTATCGCGTGAACGAATCAGGTCTGGCATTGACCGAGGCCGATGCGATTTTCGACGAAGCTTTTATTTACACGTCCGGACACGGTCGCGTGCGTGCGATCTCACGTGAGAGCGGCGACACCGAATGGGAGGCGAAAGATCTCGGCCTGACTCCTGAGATGGTTCTCATCGACGGCATCTTGTACGTGCGGACGGGCGGACAGTTTACGCGGTTGAAAGACGGCGACACTGTCGAGCGTGGGTCTTATGGCGTCAGCGCGATTGATGTTCGCAATGGCAAAGTGCTGTGGCGTTACAAAGGTGCGGATAAGGGTATTACCAATCTCGTGTTGCCGGATGCGCAGAGTATTTTCGTGGCCGACCGCGATGACTTGATTGCCATCGATACACGTACGGGCAAACGTCGCGCGCGCGTGAAGCATGGAATCGAACGAGCGGCGTTCGCAGTTTTGAACGAAGCAGGAAGCGTAGTCGTGGGTGGGCAAAATGA